>NZ_AP025320.1 GCF_036492835.1 Fulvitalea axinellae
CACCACTCGTCGTTGCCATTTGCGCCACAGCCAGTAGTGTAAGAGACTTACCGAAGATATGCTAGGTAGACGACTTACTTAGTGTATTTTTCACGTGTTCTAGGGGCAAAAATTAGAGAGTTGAGATAAAAGGTTGTAAGAAATAGGCCCTTAGGACAAACAACCGAGTATAAGAAGCACCCGTAAGGTTTTTTATAACCTTCGGGTGCTTTTTTTGTGAATGAAACCCCTAGCATCTTTTTCCCTCAGAATAGTTACTTGAAAAAGCTCCCATAGCTAAAAACTCTTGGCCTGTGAATTGCGAAGCTAAATCGGGTAGAGAAACCTGAGTCATTGTTCATACAAAAGCCAAGGGGAAAGATGAAGGCTAGAGCGACCTTCTTAATACTGGTGTTAACGTTTGTCGTGGGTGGCGAAATGTTTGGGCAAACCGTTTCCGATTCGGTGATAATTGACCCTACGGCAGTCCATATAAAGCCAGGACATATCGCAAAGGATTCAATGACGCAGGAACTGGAACCCCTTGGCATACCGAAGGATCGGGGTCTCTATCTCTCGACAAGGGACAGACTTATGCAATTGCATATTTTGGGTTCAGTACGTTTTTTGGCTTTATATGATAATGAGCTTCTGGACCGAAAAAACGCCTTCAACACCTATGAGATACCTGTTGATAACCACAAAAGCAGAATCCCGAATTACTACAGCAGTCTTGACCAGTCGAGGATAAGTTTCGAAGTGACACGAAAGACTTCCGGAGGTAACGTATTTATTCGGTTGGAATCGGATTTTGCCGGATCAAATGGCTATAGGATTCGGCACGCTTACGCCAGCTTTGGAAATTTCTTGGTTGGGCAGACTTGGTCCCTTTTTTCAAATGTGTCTTCCCTGCCTTTGACAGTGGACACTAACGGCCCCTCTGGCGCGGCCAAAGTGAGAACTCCACAGATACGTTTCCGTCTGCCGATCGACAGTAAGAATACATTTTATGCCGCTTTGGAATATTCAGTGACAGAAGTGGAAGCCGTAGACACGACAGGCTTGGAGGTGATCGAACTTAATCCTGACCTGACCGTACGCTGGGACAGGGTGTTTGACTTTGGAAAGATTCAGTTTTCAGGCATGTTCACCACGGTTGCCACCAAAGATGCCGACCGTAATGTGCGCGCCAGTATTGTGGTAGGTGGTGGTTTTTTCGGCACGGTAAATATTAATGAGTTTGCGAAAATAGATTTTCAGATTGCTTACGGAAACGCCATTGCCAGATATGTAAACGTGTTGGACGGCCAAAACCTTGACACCACTTACGATCCGGTTGAGAAGAAATACAAGCCTTTGGTCTCTTACGGTGGATTTATATCTTACGGATATAAATGGTCCAAACGGATAAACACCTCGCTGTCATTGGGGCTTGCTGGCGTGGATGTAAAAAAGTACCAACCGAGCGATGCGTTTAGGCGGAGTTATAGTCTCTCAGGTGATGTATTTTGGAAAGTGGTTAAAGGTTCCAGAATTGGTGTTGAATACTCGTATGGGCGCAGGCAAGACGCCAATAACGACGCTGGGGACGCTTCAAGAATTGCCGCTCTGTTTTATTATGATTTTTAGATTGAGTGAATTGTATATCAGTTATTTACCCAAAAAACCACGAAAAAAACCTCTTTTGATTCTGGGCATTTCCATTAGTACAGCTGGATTCTTTCTTTGCGCAAATCCCAAAAGCTCATGATAAAATTCCCCGAGAAAATGGGTAGCGGTTGTTAATTGAATAAATTCATTTCCTTGTATAGGGCACAGTCCTTCTGGGTTATCGCTTTCGCTATTTTCCATAAGGAATACATCGTCTTTTTCACCCTGATAAAAAGCGTGGCACTTTTGCCTTAGACCGGCCAAGACCTCCAATGAGAAGACAAGCTTTTCGGCCATGCGAGGCGTGATTTTGCGGTTTTCCTTTAGCCATTCAACTCTTTCTCTCGATCCCATTGGCGGAAGACTATAAATCAGTGAAAGCTTTTGGAGGCTCATTGTCAGAAAACGCAAAAGGGGAGTCTTAAGGTTAAATTTGCACGGCGCTTCGGGCAAAACTGGGCGGTAAGTGCTAAGTGTGTCCTTTAGCTCTGCCCAATGCGGAACCAGCTCCCGAGAAGAATCTCGGGCTTCCAGGATTTGTTCTTCCAAAGTCGAGGGATCCGAGTGCTCAGACCCTGCGAAAGACCGGACTATCCGGGCGTCTTCGGACGTGCCTTTGAGCGCGCTGTTTTCCATCACTTTTGCGGGACCAACGGAATATGTGCTCTGCATCCAGAGCGGGTCGGACTCAAAACCTACATTGGCTCCTGATTTTGGTGGCTGAAGCTTTCGGAAAAGTGTGCGGGCCAAGTTCAGTTTGAAGAAGATCAGGTCGGTTATCAGGCGAATCAACTCCATGTCGTCGTCGTGGCCAATCACGCCGAAGTCGATATCCGAGGCGGGTTGCATTTCCTTTCGGCCGAAACCGCCAGTGGCCATTATCGAAAAAGGATGCTTGCCGGGACCGGTCATCTCAAGACTCTCTTCCGTGGCTCGCTCAAGCAGATAATCCGCCGAATGCGTACTGAATTTCATTTTTTCGAATGGAGTGAGCTGTGAATGACAGGCTGTGGAGAAGGCAGCTTTCATCTGTTCGGCAGTAATGGCCGCGTCCTTGGCCAGCTTCATCAAGGCATCATTGTCAAGCGTACCCAAAAGCTTGAACATTTCCGTAAAATCCTTTTCCCTGAATGTTTCGAAAAGCCGGGAGCCTTCTTCCGCTCCTAATGAAGCTTGGATGATGGCGAGTTGCTTCTCCCTCAACACTTCCAAGGCCTGTTTTATTCCGGCGTCATCATCCTCAAGACCGGCCTGTTCCAACGATTTCAGAGTGGAGAGTTGCATATTCACGGGCGACCAAGATGCCAATGATTCCATTTTCGAAAGAAAACCGTGGATATCGCTGACCTGCAAACTGTCGAAAAGCTGGCCATCGACGTCTTCTACACCGTCGTCCGGGAAAAAGTCGGAAGGGTTGGGGGTGGGACTTTCCTTTGGAGGCGTAATAAGAAAACATTGGACAGGATACTTCGCAGAGCCGTTTCCCGTATTTGCGCTACCTCCCGGCTTTGATCTCCTTTTCGTTATTCTCACCTGTTACCCGCTTCTGTTCGACGTTCTTAACCATTGTGAAAAGCTTTTGTCTTTCGTCTGAGTCCGACACTTGTTTTTAGCCCGAAAAAATTTCCGATATATGCCTTTTCAACCGTATTTTGGTGTATCATTATTTAGAAATAAATCTGACTACCCAGCGGAAGATTCCGTTTTGATTCTGAAGAATATGCGTACACGAGCTCTGTTTTTGATTTTTTCCCTAATCTTTTCTGCCCGGCTCCAAGCCCAGGATTCCAGCGTCTCATTGATGTTTATCGG
Organism: Fulvitalea axinellae; assembly: GCF_036492835.1. Taxonomy (GTDB): domain Bacteria; phylum Bacteroidota; class Bacteroidia; order Cytophagales; family Cyclobacteriaceae; genus Fulvitalea; species Fulvitalea axinellae. The sequence continues at coordinate 3,442 of NZ_AP025320.1, forward strand.
TGACGTAATGGGCCACGATACCCAAATAAACGGCGCATACGATAGCTTGACGGGGAAATACGATTTCAATCCGTGTTTTCAGTATATCAAACCGATTCTCTCCGAGCCGGATATCACGATCGCGAACCTTGAGGTGACTTTGGCGGGAAAGCCCTATAAAGGTTATCCCTCGTTTAGTTCACCTGACGCATTGGCCGTGGCGCTGAAAAACGCCGGAGTGGATTGCTTGGTAACTGCCAATAACCACTCGTGCGATCGCCGTAAAAAGGGGGTGGTACGTACGATTGACGTTTTGGACAGTTTGGGTTTTAGCCATACGGGAACGTTCCGGACTTTGGAGGAAAAGAAACAGCAACAACCGCTAATTTTGAGGAAAAACGGGATGAGAATAGCCCTGCTCAATTACACTTACGGTACCAATGGAATTCCCGTACCAAAAGGAACGGCTGTAAACTTGATCAATAAGGATTCGATCAAAGCCGATTTGGTAAAAGCGAAATCGATGAATCCTGACGCGGTAATCGTTTTTACGCATTGGGGGCTTGAGTACAAAAGAAAGCCGAGCAAAGACCAAGTAGACATTTACGAGTTTTGCAAAGCGAACGGAGCCGATTTGGTAATCGGTTCGCATCCGCACGTTCTCCAAAAAATGGAAATGGAGAAAGACACCGTTACAGGGAAAAAGCACTTGGTAGCCTATTCGCTTGGCAATTTTGTATCAAACCAACGAACCGAACCCCGGGACGGCGGAGCGGTTTTGAGGGTAGAACTGGTTAAGGAAAACGGGAAAACCAGAATTAAAGACGCCGGATATTACATCACTTGGGTGTACAACCCCAAAGTGGACGGGCGCAGAAGGTTCCGTATCCTTCCGGCCTCACGCTATGAGCTTAAGGAGGACTTTTTCGCCTCAAAGGCTTATCACGATAAGATGATGCGCTTTATAAACGGAACAAGAGATCTTTTCGAATCGGAAAAAGTAAACATCAGGGAGCTTGAGTAGCTCTTTGGCCCCGGATGATCATAAAAAGAAAGCGCGACCCGATAAGGTCGCGCTTTCTTATTTGGCTATTCTGACGCTCAATTAAAGAGCGCTTTTGCTTTTCATCTTGATCTTCATCTCAGCTCCTTCGGTCAACTTATCGTGGTTGACAAAGTAGCCATTGCGCTTGCCGTTAACCGTAATGCCTTCGATGTAATTCTCCAGGCTGTTGTTCTCAGTTTCGATTACGATAGTCTTACCCTTGTAATATTTCGGATTAAGCTTGATAGTAACCTTGTCGAAAACAGGAGCCGTAACGGCGTAATTCATATTACCTGGGCAGTCCGGATAAATACCGATCATGCTGAATACGGCCCAAGCCGACATTGTACCTGTATCGTCGTTGCCCGGAAGGCCTTCAGGCGTGTTGGTGAAGTGTTTTTGCAACAAATCGCGCGTGTGCTTCTGTGTTCTCCACTCTTCGCCTTTGGCGTAGTTGAACAGGAACGGATAAGCGATATCCGGCTCGTTGGCCATATCGAACTGCTCTTTGTCGAATACAGTTTCGAGGTTTTTAACGAAATTCCTCTTTCCGCCCATCAAGCGCATCAACCCTTTAGGATCGTGAGCCACCATAAACTGGTATTGGTAAGCGTTGCCTTCCACGTATCCGATGTTTTTGGTGAAGTTCGCTCCGGCAAGGGGATCGAAAGGAGTCAGGAATTTTCCGTTGCGATGACGCGGACGAAGCATTCCGGTTTCTTTGTCATAAAGCTTCTTATAGCCCATAGCCCTCTTCATGAAGGTCTTGTAAGTGGCCATATCGCCAAGCTCTTTCGCCATTTGTGCGATGCTGTAGTCGGCGGCGTAGTATTCCAAAGATGTCGAAACGCTACCCCATACTTTGCCTTTTTTGTCTTTGCCGTCACGTTCGGTCGGGATGTATCCGTACTCGGTGTAATCGTCAATAGCCGGACGGATCGGGTTGCCTTCGATAGTGTTGGCGTCTTTGAGCATGGCGTGCATTGCCTTCTCAGTATCGAAATCGCGGATACCGCGCAGGTATGTGTCGGCGATAACCGGGCTGGCCGGTGCGCCTACCATAGTGAAGGTCTCCTGCGAGTTGAGTTCCCACTTAGGCAACCAACCGTTTTCGTCGAACATATCGAGCATGCTCTGAACCATATCCGCTTGTTGTTCCGGATACACAAGGCTCATCAGTTGGTGCAGGTTACGGTACGTATCCCACAGCGAGAAGACGGTGTAGCGGTTTTTGCCCGGCTTGGTCTGGCCAATTTCTCCCGTAGCGATCTCAGGGTATTCGCCATTGATATCGTTCAGGATATTCGGGTGGATAAGCGAGTGGTACAAAGCGGTGTAAAATACCGTCTTGTCATCTTCGGTTCCGCCTTCTACATGGATGCGGTCAAGTTGCTCGTTCCATACGGCTTGGGCCTCTCGCTGAACAGTTTCGAAGCTCTTGTTGCCAATTTCTTTAGCGAGGTTCTCGCGGGCGTTTTCGATACTTACATAAGAGATACCCACTTTTACCTCAACCTGATCGTTGGCTTTGGTATTGTAAGTCATGTAAGCGCCGATGCTGTCGCCGGCTACGTGGCGGCGGTAGTTAGGAAGCATACGGATTTTTCCGTTGTATCCCATCCAGTTGCCTTCAGACGTAGTGTTGAGGCGAGACTCTTTCCAAGCGCCGAGTTCGTCAGCCGGGCGAGAGAATTTCATAACGAAATACACTGGGTAAATCGCCTTTGAGTTATTGTAGCAGAAAGTACCGACCATGCGGAAACCTTCGATTTCGGTAGGAGAAACCACTTTCAGCATACCGTCCTGCTCGTTTGTAAGGCCAAGGCCGAGGTTAAGCAAGATGTTGGATTTCCCTTCGGGGAATGTGTAACGGCTTACGCTGGAACGGCGGCTGGCGGTCATTTCCGCTTTTACGCCGTATTTGTTGAGGTCCACTGAGTAATACCCGGCTTTCGACACCTCATTTTTGTAAGTTGTTCCGTAATCGTCCGGATGCGGGCTAACTTTTCCTGTAGTAGGCATAAGCATCACAGTACCCAAATCTGGGCAACCTACGCCACTGAGGTTTACGTGCGTAAAACCTGTCAGGAAGCTGTTTTCGTAGATGTAGCCGCGTGAGTTCCATCCCGCGTCTTTCTCGATTTTGTTTTGGCTTCCCTCAACGTTGAAAGGCGAAACGGAGATCATTCCTCTTGGAAGTTGCGCTCCCGGATGCGTTGCGCCATAGTTGGTGGTGCCAATCATCGGGTTGACGTAATCGACTGGTTTTTGCGCCCAAGCGCCAGTCACGCAGAGGAAAAGTAGTAGGCCGAATAAACCTAAAGTTGATTTTTTCATGACAAAAATTATTGAAGGGCCAAGGAGACTTTGGTTCCTTGGCCCGTGATTTTTCTAAATCGGTTTTCCCTAATTCGGTTCGAAATTATTGGAGAACCTTAGCGTTTGCCTGAGGCGGACGGTTTTCGATCTTCTGTCCGAAAGCCTTGTTAGGGGTTTTCGACATAGTGAATTCGAGTGTGCCGCCGGCCGTCAGTATGTCATGCGTAATGTATGTGTTCTTGTAGTCTTTGCCGTTGAGCTTCACCGATTTGATGTACGGTGCGTCTTTGGCGTTGCCTTTGGCGATAATCTCGAAAGATTTTCCGCCCGGCAAGTTGATCTCGGCACGGTCAAGTTTCGGCGATCCGAAAACGTAAACTCCGCTTACAGGGTCAACAGGATAAATACCCATTGAGCTAAGGATATACCAAGAGCTCATTTGACCACAGTCTTCGTTACCGCAAAGTCCATCGATTTTGTCAGTGTAAAACTGGTCCATAATGCGGCGGATTCGCTCCTGCGATTTCCAAGCTTCGCCGGTGAAGTTTGAAAGGTAAGCCGTGTGGTGGCTAGGCTCGTTGCCGTGGGCGTACTGACCGATCAGGCCGGAGATGTCCACGCTGGTGCCTTCGCCGGTGATTTCCGAGCTCTGGTTGAAGTGCTTGTCGAGTTTGGCGTTGAATTTCTCTTCGCCTCCGAGCAAACCAACCAAACCGTTTACGTCATGCGGTACGAGCCACAGGTACTGCCAGGCGTTTCCTTCGCAGAAATCGTCGCGGCGGTGGGCCGAACGGCGAGGGTCGAAAGGTGTACGCCATGAGCCGTCGGCCATGCGTCCGCGGAAGAATCCGGTTTGCTTGTCGAATACGTTGCGGTAGTTTTGGGCGCGCTTCGAGTAGTATTCGAAGTCTTCGGTTTTGCCCATTTTCTCAGCCATCTTGGCGATAGCCCAGTCGTCGATGCAGTATTCGAGCAACTTGGCCACTGATTCGCCAACTTCGTTGGCCGGAATGTATCCGTATTTGTGCAAGAGGTTAAGGTCTTTGCGATCGTTGCGGGCGCTGGCTTTGATTGCCTCAAAAGCCAATTCGTGATCGAATTTGAAGCCTTTGAAGTAAGCGTCAACAATTACAGGTACGGCGTGGTAGCCTACCATGGTGTTGGTTTCGTTAGATTCCAACGACCATACGGGCAACAAACCGGTCTCTTTGTATTGCGCCAGCATGGAATTGATGAAATCCGTAACCCGCTCAGGTTGTGTGATGGTGAACAGGGGATGTGCGCCGCGGTAGGTATCCCACAGCGAGAAGATGGTGTAGTTGTCGAAGGCCGCTTTGTGTGTCTTTTTGTCTGAGCCGCGGTATTCGCCGTTTACGTCGTTGTGCAGGGCAGGGGCCAGCATCGAGTGGTACAAAGCCGTGTAGAATGTGCGTAACGTGGCGGTGTCGGTGCTGGTGGCTTCGATTTTCGAAAGCTCCTTGTTCCAGTCCGCTTGGGCTTGGGCCAAAGTTTTCCCGAAATCCCAATCAGCGATTTCAGCGTTGAGGTTTTCCAATGCGTTAGCCTCGCTCACGGCCGAAACGCCGATCTTTACGAGTACCTCACCGGCACCTTTTCCGTAGTCGATAACGGCTTGTGTATATTTTCCTGAAGAGCTCTTGCCCTCAGTTTCTTTTCCTTCTTGGTAGAGTTTTGCTGAAGCGAAAGGCTTGGAGAATTTCGCTGCGAAAAATACCGCTTGGTCATTTGCCCAACCGGTCGATTTTCTGTATCCGGTAACGGTAGTGCCGTCCACCATAGTGATTTTGGTGTCGGTAGGTCCGTCCCATCCTTGCCCGAAGCCCATGTCGAGCATTACTTTAGAAGCTTTTCCCTTCGGGAAAGTATAGCGGTGGAAACCGACTCTTTTTGTGGCGGTCATTTCGGCCCGAACGTCGTAATCGTCAAGCGTAACGGCGTAGTAGCCCGCTTTTACATCTTCCGTATCGTGCTTGAAATAAGAGCAGTAGCCTGAGTCCGGATCTTTTGGAGAACCTTTTGAAATCTTTGTTTCGCCAGTGAAAGGCATGATCAGGATATCGCCCAAATCGCCGATACCCGTACCGCTGAGGTGTTTGTGCGTAAAACCGACGATAAGGCTATCCGAGTGGTGGTAACCCGAGCACCAGTCCCAGCCTTGGGTAAACTGTGACGGGCCCACTTGTACCATACCGAAAGGAGCCGTGGCGGAAGGATGCGTGTGTCCGTGTCCGCCCGTGCCGATCATCGGGTCGACGAACTCGATAGGGCCGGCGGTAGTCGCCGATTCCGCTTTGTCCGTCTTGCCACAGGAGCAAGCTTGCAATAGGCCCGCAAGTAGCAAGGCCGGAATGATTCTGTTTAACATAACCGCAAAAGTTTGCTGACATGCCCCCGGCGTTTGAAAGCCATGGGCTCTTGGGAAAAATAAAAGTTGAAAGTGATGTGGGAAAGGAAAGCCGGCCCGATAAAGGTCAGCTTTCCCAGTATTTTTAAGCGTGCTGTGCCGCTGCTTCGAGTTCTTTCCAAACCAATGAGCTGGCTCCCAATACGGCGGCGTGCGCTCCAGGAAGCTCGGACTTGATGATCTGTACTTTGTTTCTGTAGATAGAGAGCATGTGCTCCTCCATGTATTTTTTGGTCGGCTTGATGATGGTGTCACCAGCGTTTGCCACACCTCCGAAGAGGAAGAATGCCTCAGGGCTTGAGAAAGCGGTGGCGTCGGCCAAGGCTTTTCCAAGGATCTCGGCAGTCATGCGGAACGCTTCTTTAGCGAGCTCGTCACCTTCCATGGCCGCTTCGTAGATCATTTTTGAAGTGATCTCAGAAGCTTTGACGTCGCGCAAAGAGCTAGGCAATTGCGTAGAACCGATCAGCGCAGACACGGTACGGGTAAGACCTGTAGCCGAGCAGTAAGTCTCGAGGCAACCTTTACGACCGCAACCGCACTGGCGTCCGTTCGGCACGGCGATTACGTGGCCGAGTTCGCCGGCGAATCCGTCGTGTCCGTAAACGAGCTCGCCATTGATGACGATACCGCTTCCGAGGCCTGTACCCAAAGTGATCATGATGAAGTTCTTCATGCCTTTGGCTCCGCCGTAAATCATCTCGCCGATGGCCGCCGCGTTGGCGTCATTGGTAAGGGCGATAGCCGGGTAGTCGTAGCGACGCTTGAAGATCTCAACCAACGGCACTACTCCTTTGAACTTAAGGTTTGGGGCGAACTCGATAGCTCCCGAGTAGTAGTTTCCGTTCGGGGCTCCGATGCCGATGCCGAGAACTTTGATGTCCGAGATAGTGTCAACCAGGCGGTCGATCTCGGCGAAGAGGGCTTCAGAGTAGTCGTCGATGTCGTCATAGGCGGCTGTTGAGATGCCTCCCGACGCGAATACGTGTCCTTTTTGGTCAACAATACCGACTACGGTGTTGGTGCCTCCAATGTCAATTCCGATTGCAACTTCTTTCATGGCAAAAGTCAAAATTCTTATAATTCAAGACCGTTGAGATCTTTGATGAAAAACAAAACTCAATATACGAATTTCGCTTCGATAAAACGGTCCCGGAAACCTCTTTCTGGCTTACAATTTTATGATACGAAGATAGCGCGAAACACGAAAAAATCCTTACATAGGGGCTACATGAGGGTTACATTTTGAAATCGGGTAAAAAAATACCCGTTTAAACGGGTAAAATTAAATAATCGCTAAGGCTAGTCGTTCCTATTTTCATCGCGTTGGTCAAATTCCCTTCCGGCGTCATCGATCAGTTCCTCCATCTCGAACTCCACACCGTCGGGTATTTCATGGAAAACCATAATTAGCTCAGGGGTCCGGACCATGATTTTCTTGAGGTTCCTATCCGATTGGTTAAGCTGTAATGTAACCATACAAAGGTCATGGTAACAGAACTCTTCGGTGTGATAATAGAAATTGGTGAAGTCGGATTTGAGACAGCTGAAATTCCAGCAAACTTGCTCATAAGCGTATTTGATGATTTCCTTGGCCAGCTCCTGATCCACCATTTGCTCGTCTGGCTTGAACTCTCTCAGGCGTCCCCGGCTATCTATAAAGGCATTATTTCCTTCCATTTTCAGTCAGTGTTTCTTTACTGACTCTTTATTCGCAAAATGCTTGCAGAGAGTGGCCGAATCGCCGGAAAAAATCTCAAAAAATTTTCTTTAGTACGAAAAACTGTAAAAAATATTGAGAAAAAGTCCCGAAACGGGTGTTCTGTGTTTCGGAACTTTTATCAAATAAGCAGGTTTATTTGCTTTTGAGTATGTCTTCATAAGAGGTGACGATTCCTCTGATAAGTGAAGAGCTAAAGCCTTGGTGTTCCATCTCGTTAAGGCCGGCGATGGTGCAGCCTTTCGGAGTGGTGACGCTGTCAATCTCTTCTTCAGGATGTTTTCCGTTGCTGATCAACAACTCCGCGGCGCCTTTGACAGTCTGCAAGGCAATCTTGCGGGCGTCATGAGAACTGAAGCCGATTTGGATGCCGCCTTGCATCATGCCCCGGATAAAACGGAGAACGTATGCAGTACCGCACGCACCAAGAACTGTGGCGGCGTCCATCAATTCCTCATTAATCAGAAGCGTCTCGCCGGACTGGTCGAATATTTCCTGCACTAAAGCGCTCTGCTCTTTGGTGGAAGCGTGGGCGCTGATGCAAGTCATCGATTCGCCCACCGCCGCCGCGATGTTCGGCATGGCCCGGAATACAGGCAAGTCTTCGGTTTTCAGGAAGCCAAGAATATCTGCGATGGTGACGCCTGACGCTACGGAAACCAATACGTGTTTTTTGGGATCAAGTGCGGGGGCGATTTCCTCTACAACGCTTTTGACCCTATAAGGCTTCACGGCGATAATGATGATGTCGGAGGCTTTGACGGCCGCCACATTGTCGTTTGAGACATTGATGCCCAAATAATTGGTCGTTTTCCCTTCAAGGGGGCGGTGGCGTGTCGCCGTAATGTTTGAAGGATCTATTTTTTGGGAACGGACTAGGCCTTTGACGATGGAAGAGCCCAGATTTCCATATCCGATTACGGCTACGCTGATATTTTCCATGGATTCTGAATATATGATAAAATGGTATTAGTCGAAGAAAAAGAAAGGGCTGATGGCAACGGGATTCAAGGTGTGTCTATCTGAGAGAGTAGCGTGAAGCTTGAAAAACTAATATCCGTGGTCTTACCATTTTCCCATTCACTGAAAACTTAGGCTTAGTATCCTATCCTGAGAGAATAAATAAAGAGTGTTTTGCTCGCATTATCAGTGTAAATCTATAATTGGTGTCAAATATACATTGTTTGGTTGTTTTTATTAAATATATCACACCAATTGGTCGATTCTATTATTTTCGGTTAAAAAAAATGATAAAGCGTAAGGCTATGAACAAGGATATAAAAAATCCCGAGCCAATGAAGGCTTGGGATTCAGCTTTTGTTTTTTGAATCGTCATTTGACGGGAAGGGCGATTGTTTCGCCTTTATTGGCGACGATGTCGAATAGCTTTCCGTTTATTTTGATTTTTCCTGGCTTTCCGGCTTCGGAAGTCAGTTTTGCCGATATAATTTTCCCTTGCCTCCATTCGAAGTCCAGAGTATAGGCGCCTCTGGCCCGGAGCCCTTTGGCCGAGCCGTCTGGCCATGCTTCTGGAAGCGCTGGAAGCAATTCCACATAATCACCGTGCGACTGCAACAACATTTCGGCTATTCCGGCTGTACCGCCAAGGTTACCGTCGATTTGGAACGGCGGATGGGCGCAAAACAGGTTGGGGTAGGAGCCGCTTCGTTCGCCGTAGCTTCCGTTATCTCTTGGCTGAATGGACGGGCGCAACAGGTTTTTGAGCATAGAGTACGCACGGTCGCCGTCTTTGAGCCGTGCCCAGAAATTGATTTTCCAGGCCAATGACCAACCCGTTCCGCCATCTCCGCGGCGGTTAAGTGTCGCTTTGGCCGCCTCGAAAAGTTCGGGAGTGTTTTCGGCGATCTCGTTTCCGGGATACAACCCGAAAAGATGGGAAACGTGGCGATGGCGCGGATCGGCTTCCTCGTAGTCTTTGATCCATTCCATCACAGTCCCGTTCGCACCGATACGTGTAGGTGGAAGCTTCGCCAAAGCTGCCTTGATTTCGGACTTAAGCTCTGTGTCAGTTCCCAGAATGTCAATGGCCTTAAGGCTGTTTTCAAAAAGGTTACGGAGGATCTGTATATCCATAGTAGCCGAATACGTGATGTATTTCAGTTCTCCGGTTTCGGGGTCTTTATAGCGTAACTCAGGCGATTGAGACGGAACAGTGGCCAAGTAACCGTCAGGGCCGTCCACAAGAAAATCAAGAGAGAACAAGACAGCGCCTTTCATCATTGGCCAAGCCTTTTGGCTAAGGAACAGTTTGTCTTGGGTGAATTCGTAATGGCGCCAAACCGGCAGGCACATCCACGGGCCGGCCACCGGGAAAAGTCCCCAAGGGCCGTCGTGCACGCCTGATCTACCGAACGGGCCAGTACAGTGATGTAAGGTCCAGCCACGGGCGCCGTAGCCGATTTTTGCCGCTTGTCGGCCCTGCTGAAGGCTTATTTTTTCCATAAAATTGGTAAGCGGTTCAGTAGTTTCAGACAGGTTGGTGACTTCGGCGGGCCAATAGTTCATCTGTAAATTGATATTGGTGTGGAAGTCGCCATTCCAGGCGGCGGCGAGGTCTTCGTTCCAAAGCCCTTGGAGGTTGGCGGGCAATTTTCCGGGAGCGTTGGAACTGCCCAGCAAGAGATAACGGCCGTATTGGTAATACAAGGCTGCCAGTGACGGGTCTGATTCGCCGGCTTCAAAACGGCTCAAGCGGACGTCTGTGGGAAGAGTATCGTTTACTGAAGTTCCTAAATGAATGTCAGATCGGGCCATAAGGCCAGAGTGTCTGGCGATATGATCGCCCAATACGTTCTCGAATCCTTTTTCTTGGGCTTTGGTCAGAAGTTTACCACAGATTTTTTCAGGAACGATAGACGAATCGAGGTCCAGATTTTCAAAATCATAGTCTGTAGCGCAAGCTATGGTAAGGACAAGTTTACGCACATCTTTGGCTGCGAGCTGCGAACCTTCCGCCGTAATTTTTCCACCCGTATTTTCGGCTACGAGTTTTCCGGCGAATCGCATATGCTTTCCGGCAGGGCCACGGTTTTTTTCAATGCTAAGCGTATCGGTAATTTGACCGGTAAGCGTCAGGCTATTGTCACTGGTGGCGGTGCTTGTGGCGTCAGTTATCCGGTCAAGCCCGACATTCACGGAAAACGTTTCCGGTGATTCCAACGCTACAACGATCACGTCGTCTATCGCCGATGCGAAAACGCTTTGGGTGAATGGCTGTCCATCTACTTTATAAGAAGTCTTCGAGATACCCGACATCAGGTCAAGCTCCCTGTTGTATTTAGAGATATTCCCTCGTTTGCCAAAATCAAGGTTCAGATCCATAAAAGTTTGATGCGAACGGATCCGAGGAGGTGTTCCAAGCATCTTTTCGCTAACAAGCTCACGGGATTCTTTGATTTTTCCCGCAAACACAAGTCGTTGGACCTCTTTAAGTGCTTGGGCTGATTCTGGGTTATTGTCGTCGAGTTTGATTCCGCCCCAGAGGCTTTCTTCGTTGATCTGGATGCGCTCGACGTCGGTTCGGCCAAAAATCATGGCGCCGATCCGGCCGTTGCCAATCGGAAGAGCTTCTTCCCAAATTTTGGCGGGCTGGGTGTAGAGCAGTCTGTATGGGCTCTTTTCCGGGGGCTTTTCTTCGCCTTTGCTAAAGTAAAGCGTTCCGAGGATCATGCTTAATGCAATTAGCGAAAGCAGGACATTTTTACGTTTCATAGGTGGATGATGGGGTAGGAGATTACTGAATAGTTTTAGCTTGGACGTTTGAATTTCATAAATTAACGATTGTTTTTAAAGCTCCTTAAATGAAAATCCGAAGCGGAGTGCATTTTGAGCCAATAAAAGGACGGGGAACACAACGTGATCAGGTAATGGTTCTTGTGTATAGTAGAAAAATACTATTAGACTTCTTTAAGTACAAGGTAACATGTATAGAGTAGGTAAAATCTCAGTAGCAGCCCGGCTTCCCAACGGTCGAGTTTTTTCTTTTTCCCTGTAAACATCGCAATAAACAGAAATGCTGTTCCGCCAAGCAGAATATATAAATCAGCGTTAAAGTCAGGATTAAATCCAACGGGTTTGACCATACTGCTGACGGAGAGAATCAGCAGTATATTAAAAACGTTGGAACCAAGTACATTACCGATTGCGATGTCGCTGTTTCTTTTGAGAGCCGCTACCAAAGATGTGACCAATTCGGGTAATGATGTTCCCGCCGCAACAATGGTTAGCCCTATAACCTTTTCACTAACACCCAACTCCGAAGCGATTTTCACACTATAGTTTACAACTAGTTGCCCTCCGACAATTAGTCCTGTAAGGCCGAATATTATGAGTAACCATATTTTTAGAGTGGGGACGTTTGCGGGGGAATTATCTTCGTTGCTTTCGGTTTTTGTTTGGGTAAAGGCGTAATACAGAAATGCCAGAAACAGGATTAGCATTACCGATGCGTCCAGACGATCAATAGATGTATTTTGGCTTGTATAAAAATCATTGGCCAATAATAGAAGGAATAGCGTTGCTGTCAGAGAAATTGGAATCTCTTTCCACGCTGTGGATGACTGTACGGAAATAGGGAAAACCAACCCTGAAATCCCCAAGATTATAAATAAATTGAAGTTGTTACTGCCTATTATGTTACCCAAAACGATATCGGAATAGCCTTTTGATGAGGCAATAACATTTACCACTAGTTCCGGAGCCGATGTCCCGAACGCAACTATAGTAAGGCCTATGGCCAAGTCAGAGATTTTATATCTTTTGGCTAATGAAGAGGCGCCGTCGACTAACCAGTTTGCCCCGATTATCAACATTGCGAACCCTATGATTACCAATAAAACGGAGAAAACCATCCCGTTAAGCTTATAGCGTTAAAGATTATTTGATAAATCCGATAAATGAAATAGACAATGCCCTCATTTTCTTTTTGGTGGATTGTAAGGATACTGCCTGTGGGCGGCTTTGCTTTCGTCTTTTTGTTTGTCGATAGGGGTTTCGGACTTATGAATAATCAGCTCGGCCATATCTGATCTTATGCGTTTCAAAACACTCATTTCCCATTCTATAAAGCCGATTATCTTTTCTTTTTTCTCCTTTTCCCCAATATCTTCTTCGTCGATCTCGTCAATATTTTGCTTGGCGGTAGCGATAAAGTCATCATGTTCGCTCACTAGTCTCCCGAATTCCTTATCGAACATGTCGTTCGGGTAGACGAAAGGCTTTGGGCAAGCAACGTTTATTACGGCTACCTGTAGGTTTTCATAATGTAGAGTGACCATATTCCGTAACCAGATCAGGTCCTCTTCCAATTCCGTTAGTTTCTTCCGTGTCAGTTCGGAGGCGATTAACCAGGCCAGTGGATTTGTCATCGATAGACAAAGTTCATCTTCGGGTAAGTCATCAAGGTGACCAAGGTCTTCAAGAAAATCTGACATATCCGGCACGTCAGAAAGTGTTTCTATTTTTCGTACAAAGCTGATAAACGCTCCGAGATTACCGATGTCTCGTTGGCTTTTCTCCAAAAGCTCTTCTCTCTTTTCTGATTTATTCATCCGGGTTATTCCCAGTACGAAATTCCGGTATATTTTCTCGAAATCAGGCTTTTTTAGTTCTTTTGGAACTTCCTTAGCGTAAGGCACTAATGCCATGTCATTTGTGGAAGGTTGATCTTCCGAAGTATCTTTTTCGGGAACAAGTTTTTCTGGTTTTACGGATGTTTCTTTTGCTGGAAGGTCGCGGCGCCAATTGGGATCATTATCTGATCGAGCCAAAGAACCTTGGCCTACATAAATATCAAAACCAGCCTGTTTTAGTAGCCCGTTCGTTTTTCTGATTACGTCGTCTAACCCAGGTTGGAAATATTGGGCGATAAAAACGCCGGAACCAGACGGATCAATAAAGTTAAAACGGGTGGCGTCCTTTGCCGGAGAATAGTGCATGCTCCTTATTTTGAGCAACCTGTTTTTGCCAAGCGGACGTTGGGTATCGATAATAATTGTCAAGTGCGGGTAAGCGGTACTCGGAATCATGATAATCCGCCCGAAAGGATCTTTACTAAAATATCTGCCAGATCGCCATGATGATTCGTTTACCATTACACGGGCCCGCTGTACAACCGGTACACCTGCCGAAGCCTTGGATGTAGAGCCTACATGCCGGTATGTCTTTTCGTGATCAAGAAACACTTTTATACTAAAGGTATCAGTCTTAACCACTGTTTACGCTACTTTGTTAGAGTTAATGATAGGTGTATTTTTTCAGATTAATTTTTATTAAAAGAATATGAATTATGTTAAATAGAGGCTTAAAGTAAATTACCCTCCCCTTCGAATGTTTTTTATGAAAGAAGAGCTTTGGAAGCTCTCAACACCTACTGATCTCAAAAAAATTAAATATTTAGAACAAAAATCAGTATCTGGTTGAATAAAATGAGCGATATATTTATATTTAATATTAAATAAACAAATAAACGTCTTTGAAAATCTTCAGACGATGAAACTAAAACTGCCCCAGCTTCTCGTTTTGGCGATACTGACAGCCCTCTTCGCTTTGGGAGGAAATAAACTGTGGGATATTCTGATCCGTGTTTTAGTCAGCGGATTTGACACTTTACAAGTATCGACCATGAGCCTTCCGGGCCAATATCCTGAGAAAATAACATTCTCGATAATCTCGGCAATTTTACCGACTCTTATCATAGTCGCCCTGTTGGTGGCCAAACCTTTCAAGAAAAGACACTATTTTATTATGCCTTCGGCAGTTGTGGTGTCTATTTTGTTTTTCTTATGGACCCGTTTCCACTTTTTCTGGCTTCAGGACGATACGGCGAGCCAAATGATCGTCAATGGATTGACGGTGCAAAAAAACATTGCGATTGACCAACTGCATATTTCCTCATTTTTCTCGCTTGGTGCGATTGTAGGCATACTTTCCGCTATTGCTTATGTCCAAATGTCACGTTTTAAGCTTGGGTATAAACAGTCGTTTCTTCATAACGCCACTTTGAAGGCAAGTCAAAAAAGGCAGAGCGACAACCGTGGTTTCAGCAGTTCTATTGACAGGGGCAAAAGGTCTGTGATTTCGCGATACGGGAAATAACGATATATAAAAAACAGGGCACGAATTTTATGGTTCGTGCCCTAAATCTGATCCCTATTCCGCAACGAAAATAGTCTTAGCGTTCATAAATTCCTTAATCCCATAAGAAGACATCTCGCGACCATAGCCCGAAAGCTTTGTTCCGCCAAATGGAAGAGCCGGAATTGATTGGGTAAAAGAATTTACGAATACGGACCCAGTTTCTATCTGAGCCGCCACCCTTTGTCCCCGTTCAATATCCGTGGTCCAGACATTACCGCCCAAACCGAACGGGCTATCGTTCGCCAAACGGACCGCCTCTTTCTCGTCTTTTACTTTCAGAATAGTCATTACAGGACCAAAAGTCTCTTCCCTAAAAACGGGCATATCCGGTGTAACATCGGCCAGAATTGTCGGAGCGTAATAAAAACCCGACATATCCAACCGGTGGCCACCAGCCACTAATTTTGCGCCCAAGGCTATAGACTCTTTTACCTGTCGCTCTATTTGTTCCAAACTCTCAAGTTTCGACATCGGTCCATAATCGGTGCGTTCCAAAAGCGGATCTCCGATATGTAACGACTCCACCAAGATCTTTTGCTCGGCGACAAAGGCGTCGTAAACGTCTTCATGAACCAAAAATCGTTTGGCCGAGATGCACACTTGTCCGTTATTAGCGAATCTGGATTTAAAGGCTATAGGGGCGCAAGCGTCCATATCCACGTCCTCTAGCACGATAAACGCGTCGGAGCCCCCAAGTTCCATCACCGATTTTTTCAGGGAACGTCCGCAGATTGTGGCAACAGAGCTACCTGCGCCTACACTACCCGTAAGCGTTACTCCCCGTATTACGGAACTTTCGATTACTGGCTTCACTTGTGGCCCCCTAATCACCAATGTACGGAATATATTCTCAGGGAAACCGGCTTTCTTGAATGCCTCTTCCAAAAGCAAAGCGCAACCGGTCACCTCAGCGGCGTGCTTCAGTACCGTTACGTTTCCCGCCAAAGTATTTGGCACGGCAAAACGCATCACCTGCCAAAAAGGGAAATTCCAAGGCATCACAGCCAACACGGGGCCCAAAGGCTCAAAACGGACATAGCTCTTTTGCGCACCAGCTACCGGAATATGTTCATCGGCCAAAAATTCTTCGGCTTTATCGGCGTAAAAATCACAATACATCGCCACTTTATCGATCTCGGCCAGCGCTTCCCGCCTGATTTTTCCCATTTCCAGAGTCATCTGCTTGGCATAATACTCACGGTCCGACCGGAACTCCTCCCCCAATCTCCGCAACAAATTACGGCGGTGACACAAGTCCTCTTTTTTCCAAATTTCCCAAGCGCTGTCAACCTCAGCCAAAATCTCGTTCACCTGTACGAAATCGTAAGTGTCGTAATGCGCAATCTCTTCGCCCGTGGCGGGATTCACGGTTACGATTTTCGTATTGTCAGCCATAGTTTCTCCATTCTAAGATTCGTTCTTACTAACTCAAAAAGCGCAGTTTTGATCCGAAAAGCGGATACTATATGCTTAACCGGACAAAAGCGTTTGATTCCACTACTTTTCAACCTTCCATTAGCGCCAGATTACAAAACAAAAAATCAGCATACCGTCTTATCCATATGGAAGTCTGAAAAATAGCGCATTCGCATAAGACAATATTCGTGAGTAATACTTATAAGACAAAGCTTTGGCACTCATCTTTCCTTTTTTCCTTCGCCCTGTTACTCTCGATAGGCGTATGCGCACAGGAACACCCTGAAAACTCCACCGATAGCGTTACCTTGACTTTAGCCCAAGTATTGGATATGGTAAACGAGATCAACTGGGATGTCCAAACGGCACGGCAACAAGTGGATTTGGCGAAATCCCAGCTCAAAAGCGCTGTATCAAACGTTTATCCTCAACTGGGAATAAACGGAAACTATACCCGCGAATTGGCGATTCCGAATGTAACGCTTGCGCCGAATACGCCACTTAATCCGACTCCGGACCCCGTTACGGAGAAAGCCTATAACGAACAGATTTTCACGGGAATGGCCAACCTTCAACAGGTTGTTTTTGACAATCGCGTATTCAGCGGAATAAAATACGAAAAGATAGGTTTGGTCAACGCCAAAGCCAATTTTGAGCAAGTACGGGCTCAGGCGAAACTGCAAGCCAGTCGATTATTCTTCCAGATACTGCTTGACAAACGGCTTGTGGATGTCTACCAGGCCAATGTGTCTTACTCCGAAGAGAATTATAAAGATATTAAAGAAGGTTACGAAAACGGTACGGCATCGCAATACGACCTCTTAAGAGCCGAAGTGCAATTGGCCAACAGCAAACCGGCGTTGATAGAGGCCAAAAACAATCTGGTGTTGGCGCAAAACAGTCTTCGGGTACTTTTGGCAAAAGACCCGCAAGCCAAAATCGGATTTACAGGCTCAATCTATGACGACGAACCCAACCGTGTGGATGTCAGTTTGGCGAGAAACCTGATGCTTTCGTCCGTAACGTACCAGGAGGCTTTATGGAATGCGAAACAAGCGGAGCAAAACGTAAAAGTAAGCTTGGGAGATCTTTGGCCCAGCCTGAATATTGATGGCGCATATATCCATAAATTCGACAAGTTGGATCAGGAATCCGGGAATGTTGCCGCCGGAGCCCGTTATAATTTTTATATAGGATTGAGACTCAGCTACAGTTTGTTCTCCGGCTTTGGCCGAAGGGAGTCAATTCGCCAAAGCAAACTCGCTCTCGATATCGCTAATATCAGGGTGCTGCAACAAGAGCAAAACCTGAACGAACAAATTACCCAAGCCCAGCTTAACGTAAACCAAGCCGTTGACCAGATTGAAGCGCAAAGGACATCCCTGACTGCGGCGAATAAAGCCGTGGAGATTTCATTTACCAGATATCGGGAAGGTGCGGGAACTCTGCTTGAGATTTTGGACACGCAAGCGGCATACGTAACCGCCGAATCCAATTACGCCAAGGCCTATTACCAATATCTGTTGTCCGAGGCGCGACTCCAATTTCTGACTACCGGCTTTAGCGATGCCTACCTTAGCGAATGATAAACAAAAAAGCCCGTAGAAAATCCACGGGCTCTTATCAAAACATATGTTTTTCTTTTTCCTTAGAAGGCCATTCCTATTCCGAATTTGGTGTATTCGGCAGTGAAATCATGCTTAATAGTGGCTGACAGGAATGCGATACGGGCCATTAGGCCGAGATCAAGTCCGTAGTCTACACTCGAATCGTCATCCAACGAAATATTCGAGTAATCTCCGCCAGCGACATCCTCAATATTACTGACAACATCACTAATACTTCTCGAATACATGTTCGCTCCAACAATTCCAGATAACGAGAACATCGGCAACTTGATCACCTTCTTAGAAACACCTAAGTTAAACTGATACATTTTAATCGATGGATCATCTAAGTTTGAAAGCGATGGCTTTGAAAGAGCCGCGTCTATTCCAGAGTTAGAATAAGCGAAGCCACCATTAATGCCCCAGCCTTTTACGATAAACACGTTGAACTCCGCGCCATAAGAGGCTAGAGCTTTGTCTAACTTCCCATAGTCTTTAAAGTCGCCAATCTTCTGTAAAGCCTCAATGTCAGAAGTGCTCAAAAGGTCAGACGACTTTCCATAAAAACCGTAAGTTAACTGTCCCGTAAATTTCTGCGCTTGGGCTACTGTTCCCACAAAAATAAAAAAGGCCAGTAGGGTCAAGAATTTTTTCATGATAATGCTATTTCAGTATAAGGTTGTTTAGGTATTCAATTTCTGAAAATTATTCGTCTTATTCTATTTGCAGGCAGTTCTATGAAAGTAATATCGGTATTAACATAGAAAAGTCGCAACAATAAGCCAATACTGATTCATTGACGCTACTGGCGGACCAAACGTTGCAAGAGCCTATTTTTTCTTTCCTTTTCTAGATTTCTTTGGTTTCGGTTCCTGAAGTTGATGTAGGTTTACTCTTATCTTGCTTATCGTCTCGTCATCGATGGTTACCACGGAATATTCCACATAAGGCATTTCCGTATCAGTAACGAATTTCACCAAACCGAAACCGTTTTTCTCATTGTACCCAAACAGGGACTGGTTGCGGATTTCGTGGTAATGTATATTACTCATCCGCCCACTGGCGAATTCGTAGAGCGGATAGCTCCCCTCCCGTTCCGTTTTCCAAGCGTCGTGTCTATGTCGGTCGGAGGATAACAGGAGAACTCCCTCGATTTTATTATCGGAAAGAAAATCGGAAATATCTTTTCTTTCTCGCTTATAACCTTCCCAAGTGTCTGTTCTTCCTTGATAAATATCCTTGGCTCCATATGCCCAAGTGACCGGCGTAACGATTACCTTAAATGTCGCTTCCGAGGCTTTCAATGAACGTTTCAGCCAATCCAACTGGACTGGGCCCAGCATCTGCGGTTTCCTTTTGGTGGACGGTTCGCGATAATAGCGTCCATCAAGGAAGAAGAAATCCACGTCACCAATGGTTTGCTTGAACCAAACGCCGGGCATGCCGTCGGTAGCGAAACCGGGGTTAGCGAAGTTTTCTTTGAAGACTTGTAAAGCGTCCACTTTCCAAGCCGGCGTATTCACTTCCGGCCCTCCGAAAGAATCGTCAATACCGAAATCATGATCATCCCAAACGCCTATGTACGGTGTGCTGGCCACCAGTTTTCTGAAATGCGGAACGGACTGTCGTTGGTAATAGCAGAATCGTTGCGTTGGTATGGATTCAGGATGGTCAATGTAGACATTGTCGCCAAGTCCAAGAAAAGCGACGGGCTTCCGCTTGGCTATCGCCGACCAGATATGTTCAAAATCTGGATTATAGGCCGAACAACCGCCAAAAGCGATTTGGAAACTTCCTTTGGCCAATGGCTCGGGCCGGGTGACGAAAGTGTTTACGCCACCTTCCAATACGCCGTTGATTCTTACGCGGTAAAAATATTCCGTATTGGCCGTAAGTCCGGTCGCTTTGACTTTGACGGTATTATCGGCTTTGGAGTCGGTACGGCCAGAGAAAAACAGAGCGTCAGTGCCGAAGACATCCGAAGTCGAAATCTCAATGGCAATATCAGCCTCTTCGGAAGTCCGGAGCCAAAAAATTGCGTCCTTGTCTGTCAGACCACCCAAAGCCGGACCATGCACGAGTTTTCCGCCATAAACCTGACGGTACTGTATAAAAGCGACACTCTTATATAAAGTCCCGAACCCTTTGCGGGGCCCTGCAAGGAATCGTCCGAAGGGCATTCCCAAGTTTATGGATTTCTTAAAATACCGGACACTCTCCAGCGTATTCCCTTTTACGGAATAAGCCAGTGACAAACCAAAATGGACTTCCGGGTCATCAGGATTTTTCTCCAGATAACGAAGCATTCCTTCGATCGCTTCGTTCACTTTTCCCGAAAATATTTTTGCTATTTCCTCCCTGTTTTGCTTCCTGCGCCATTCGTTTCTGTTATAGCTTACCACTTCCTGCGAAAAAGAACCGAAAGGGAAAGCGAAAAAAAACGCCAGCGTTAACAACACGTTCCTACTCATATCTGCTTTTCTAAAAATAAAAAACACGGCGAATCTGCTTCCGCCATAACACATCCCAAAGCAAAAGTAAAAAGAGATAGGAAACAATTCGGCCGAAAGCCGGCCAAACATGCGAAGTGTTGAATCAACGTTTGTAACAAATATATTCCACCGATGCCGGGGCAAGATTGTTCCGTTTGAAATCGGCGGCAATTTGTCCCCTATGGTAGCTGGAATGGTTAACTATATGAAACAGGATATCGGCCAAAGTATTCCCGTATTCGTTGCCTTGGCTGTTTTTGTAAGCCACACGTTGGTCCAGTTCGTTCGCCTCGATGATCTTAATCGAAGTGTCGTAATTGTTCCATTGAACAGGCGAGAACCTATCGAGTGGCATACTTTCCCAAATGGGCTGATAGGTTTCGTATTCCAATACCCGGGTGTTCCAGGTATCGTGCGATGCCAAGATGTGTGACATTAAATCCAATGAACGGTGGGGAACCGTTTCGCCTTGCTCCACCATATGGCGGATGATTTTGGCGTTTGCGTAGTGGTCATACTCGAAAAGGTTTTTGAGGAATGTTTTCATAACACGCTTTTCAAGGGATAAGAAATGGAGAACCGAAAAACCTTTGTTTTCGGGCTATCGTTTGTTTTGGCTTCACTCCGGCAAGTCCGGCGTCTGTGGCCGTCAATAAGTTACGAAAAACATTCCCACCAAGCGAAGCGTCTTCTCCTAATTCTTAATCGAAAGCGAGATTTACTTTTCTTTTATAACCACCGCATGTCCGTCCGGATCCCGGATGATAAACATCTTCTTACCAAGTATACTCACCATTCCTTCCGAAACCATTCTTTTCGGGTACGACCTTACCCGCCTGTATATTTGGTCGATGTTGTCAACAACAATCACCGTCTGCCAATTCCAGACGTCATACGGACGGGAATCATACGGAAACTCTTCTCCGCTTCCAGGCTTTAAAAACTCCAAAAACTCAACGCCCATTCCCCCTTCAGTTGGGCCGAGTCCCGTAATCTTTACTTCGCATCCTTTCACTCCGTTCAAGTGTTCTTGTTCGGCTCCGTAGTTTTTACTTTCTCCGCGGATTTTCATTCCCAAAATATCACGATAAAAACCTAGGCTCCGGTTGGTGCTCGAAACGGCGATGGCCGTATGATCTATTCCCATAAACAAACGGCCTTTGGGGTTGTCCTGCCATTTCGGGTCGCCTTTTCCCTTCGGAAACCAGATAAGTTCCAAAATATGCCCCTCGGGAGCCTTGAAGTAGAAAGCTTTTATGCCCGCGGCCGCTTTGTTCCAATCGGGCAATGTTTGCGGAACATTCGAGACTTGCTTTACGCCCATAGCCCGTAACTTGTCGTAAGCCTTGTCCATATCACTAACTACGATGGCCATATGCTGAAAAATCAGGTCATTGCTTTTCATTTCCAAAGGCATCGGTTTGCCTTGGGGTGTCAGGTACTCGGTCAGGCGGATTTCCTGATCGCCAAGCGCCAGCCGAGCCACTCTAATATTCAGGTTGAAAACTCCCTGAAGATGTTCGTAATCGTCGCCATAAAACGTTTCGTCCGAAATGCGGGAACAGCCGAAAGCTTTATGGAAAAACTCCACGTTGCGATCAATATCGTTAACCGTAAAGCCAACAGATTCCAAGCGCAAAGCCTTTTGGGCGATGGCCGAAATGGATAAAAAGACAAAGGCGAGCGCTAAAAGGCTGGCCCTAAACGGAAATACACTCTTAAACTTTCGCATTTTTCTCTTTCTTTTTGGATAACAGATGTACTTCCGCCGCGGTAAGCATACCGGCGATGGGAACGATTATATAAATCCAGAACGCCGTCCAAGTATGGGCAGGCAACGCACTGGCAAAACTCCGGGCCGGGTTCATCCCGAAACCGGAAATCGGGCCGGAAACGACTACATAAGTGCAGACTAGAACCCCAGCGAAAACTTTTGTAAAGCGCTGTAACTTCGGGTGTCCGGACGTGTAAAGCACCATAGTGATCATCACAAAGGCTATGGAAAATTCCATCAGCAAAGCTCCCAAGACACCATATTCGCCTGGGACGGTCACTACATAATTAATGGCAGGTTCAGTCAGCATTCCGTTCATCAAAACTTTCATCAGATAAACGGCCAACGTTCCTCCCAGAAATTGAAACAATATATAGAATACCGTATCAACCGTATTGATTTGGCCTAAACGGTAAAAGACAAGCGTAACCGCCGGATTGATATGGGCGCCAGAAGGGCTGGTCCAGGGCGAATAAAAAATAAACAGAGCCGTAAGCCCCATCGCTACACCCATAGTGGCCAGTTTGGAAAAGTCGGACACAAACAATGCGCTTATCGGCGATTGATCCGAGGCGATAAGCGCCCAACAGAAGCAGGCCGAAACCATAAATATGGCCAGCCCGAACGCTTCCATCAAGTACATTTTATAATTGGCTCCCAACGTAGCCACCAGATGCTTAGTCCGCATTTCCCCTTTCGTTTCCGCAATTGTCGAACAGAAAACCAACACGCAAGCGCCTCGCTTGGTTTGGCAGGAAAAGGAAAATGCGTATTGAGAATGAGAAAGTTTAATGCACGCCCTTCATCCACTTTTTTACTACGGGTGTGGCCGCCAAAGCCAATAATCCCAACGCAATGGTAATCAGTCCAACGGCTGCGTAAGTACTGACATAAGTATATAACTGCTGAAAACCTTCGCCCATACCGGCTACTTGCTCTCCGTCCAGCCCCGTTACCGTTTGCGTATAACTTTTCATAAAGGAACTATTCATCCAAGCCGGCGCTTCGGAGCCCGAGGCCGTTAAGCGAGCAATAATCCCTGCGAAGAAATGGCCGAAGGACGCGGCGATAAACCAAACGCCCATAATAAAGGAAACATATTTGGCGGGCGAAAGCTCGGTGATCTTCGCCAAGCCAACGGGCGAAATAAACATCTCGCCGACGGTATAAATAAAGTACCCGAACAATAGAAAGAACATCGGCGTGCGGGCCAGTTCGTTCACTTCTCTCGCTGACGAGGCAAAAATGACAAAACCGATTCCTACCGCCACAAGGCCCACCGCAAACTTTATCGGCGTGGCCGGATTCCTTTTTATTTTCGAAAGAAAAGTCCACAGGAACGCAAAAGGCAGGCAAAGCATTATTATAAAGGTGGAATTGATACTGTTAGTCTGTGCGGCGTTTATGCCCAAAAGTTCCACATTTCGTTTGGCAAAAAGGGTAATCGAAGAACCCGCCTGTTCGAAAACCGCCCAAAATACCGTGGCTAAAAACGTGAAATAAAGCGCGGCCATCAGTCTGGAACGCTCCGTGGAACTACTTTCCCTGAATATTTTTGCGATAACCAAAGCCAAAACCGCCGTTACGGCTATCATTAGGTAATGTTCGTATTCGTGGAAAAAAATCAGACCGGCCACCAAAGGCACCGCCAATACGGAACCAATGACCACTTTGCCGTTCAATCCCATGATCTTTTTACCGTTTCCGGTCTGCGCAGATTTCGGTTCGTTGCCTTCCTCTCCGAAAACGTTGCTTTTCGTTCCGCCCTGGAAAAAGAGCAAACCGAAAACCATACCCACCCCCGCAAGGCCAAAACCATAATGCCAACCGTAAGTCATCCCCAACCAAGCGCAAAGCAACGGAGCGATCATACCGCCTAGATTTATTCCCAAATAAAAAATGGTGAAACCTGAATCTATCTTGCCCGGCTGTTTTTTATAAATAGCCCCGACCATCGAAGAGATATTCGGCTTGAAAAAGCCGTTGCCAATGACGATCAAAGCCAAGGAACCGTAGAAAAATATGGGATGCTCCACCGAAAGCGTCAGGTGCCCGATGGCCATCAATATTCCACCCAGAAAAATCGCTTTGCGGTAACCGAGTATTTTATCGGCGATCATGCCACCGAGCGGAGGCGTGGCGTAAACCAACGACCCATAAGCCGCAAAAATACCAAAAGACATGGCGTCGGAATACAAAAGGTGGTCCGTCATATAAACCACCAGCATGGCTTTCATCCCGTAAAAAGAAAAGCGCTCCCACAACTCGGCGAAGAAGAGATAAAACAAACCCCGCGGGTGCCCAAACCATTGTTTGCCCTCGGCTGTCTGTAACGTTTCTTCCAGTAAACTCGTTTTTGTCTGATCCATTTCCAGAAAATGTTTTGTTCATTTCCCGGCAAACTCATCCATTGCGAAAGGCTTTGGTAACGCGGCGGCAAAAAGTAACAAGGAATAGCCTTCGGTAAGCTTTTGTTATTCAGTTACAATTTGTTACAATCGTTTTATAATCCTGATTTTCAACATCTTCATAAAACTCATAAAGCAAGGAATCGTCAAAACGGATATGCTCCGGCAGCACCCGCAACCGGTATTTCCCTTGTCCCACAAAAGTAAAAAGGTCTTTACGGTCCAGCTTTTCCTCTTCCTCAAGGCCCGCCGCTTGGTTAATATTATCGACTATCCGCGTAAGGTACGTCTGTCCTTTTATCTCGCCACCCTTTCCCACTTCCAGATATTGTCCCTCCCCTTTTCCGAACTTCCTACGGATTGCGAAACGCAAAAGGTTTTTGAATTGCGTAGTCTTTCCGCCCAAATCCAACGCTTGGTCGGGAACATTGCGCGAAGGAAGCACGAGCCTAATCAACGACCAATCCAGGAATTCCAAACGAAGCTCGCCGGGTTTTGGCCTTTGGGCCAATTGTATTACCCAATTAGTAGCCAATACCAAAAAGATGGAAATCAATGACGTTTTCGCTACGATGCGGATCAGATAATTCGAAAAGCGATTGTCCATCGAGCTGATAATCTCGGGCAATTGCGAATAAAGCATCAAGACAATCGAAGCGATGGAGATAGCGGCCACAACTTTGAGTTCCTTCGAGCGGAAAGTGCGGAAGAAAGCCACCGCCATAAGGAATGACAAAAACGAAGACAACAAGAAGTCCGGCACAAAGCTGACGTTGATTCCATACACAACTTTGTCGCCCAAGAAGCCGAACAGCCCCACCGACAAAACCGAGACGGACAAAATAACGGTAGCCATGACCTTCGCGCTTTTTTCGTTCCTGTAAATAAACTCGGGGGCTTTTTCGAAATAAAAAAGTCCGTACAAAAGGAAAAAATTATTGGCCGTTGACAAAAGTCCCCGCACGCCGTGATCCAGAAAGTAATTGCCCTGTTCCAGATCTTTCGAGATGAATCCCCACGCGCCCGACACTACCCAAACAAAAATGGAACAGCTCAAAAACGCCAAACCTTTGTCAACCCGCCGCGGACCGCCTTCCTCTTCCAACACTTTCCGGAACCGTTTCCTTACCGAATACCAAATGGCAAACAGAAGGACGGCGCCCGTAAGTGAAATAAATATATGTGAAAGCAGATAAAATCGTTCGAGTTCTGGCATAATCGGAAATACTTTTCCTCTGATAAAGGAGAGCTGAAAACTGTTCTACAGAAATGTCAATCCGACAAATAATATAAAAATTTTTGGCGGAAAATTTCAGTAGCCACGGCTCTCCTTTTATTATGCGAAACTCATAAGAACACACGCCATACGGGCCAAATAGCCAAAACCAATCCCAGTAATCCCAACGGAAGGACTACCAACGACGATAATACGGTCTCTTTCTTCCAATAAGAAATCCCGGAACAAACCATTCCTACCACACCCACCATAAAGGCAAAAAACCTTGTGGGATAATATGCGAAAGCAACAAGAAACAGGGCTCTTGTTTTGCCTGAAGCCTCCTTATATTTCAATAACAACTCATAGTTGACGAAGACTCCAACCGCAACACTAACAAAAATCAATACGATTGACGCAACAAAAAAAGGTCGTTCGAATACGGTCTTCCTTACTGCATTTATCATTGTGCCCGTTTCAAAATCCAATTCGCAAGGCCCATCATCAACGCAGGGGAAATTGTTTGTTTAATAGTCGGGTACTCCGCCGGCAATCCTTTTTCGCATTCCTGAAACAAATGGTTAAGTCCCGGCAACACCTTGAAACCCACTTTCGTATTGCCTGCTTCCTTTAGTGCCGCTTTCATCGCTTCCAAGTTTTTCTTTGCGGGCACTTGAAGATCTTTTCCTCCGAAGACCGCCAATACAGGACAGTTCACCTTTTTTAAATAAACCGACGGCTCATGACGCAAAAAGCCCATCATCCACGGAGATCCCAATGTCTTGGTGTGTTGCGAAGCGAATGTTTCCGCCGTACCTCCTTGCGGAATCGCCAAAGGATTTTTCTTGGCGTAGTCCAAAAGTCCTTTTCTCAACTCCGTTTTCCCTTCGGCCTTTTCCGCCACTTCGAAAATCCCGCGGTTAATGGTCTTGGCGATCTTCACATTTACAGGGGAAACGCCCGAGGCCCAAGCGATTTCTTCCTGCTGTTGCAGAAGCAATTCGGAACCTTTTATCCCGACACCGGCCAACATTACTATAAATCCGACATCCGCCCGGCGGCTGGCCACCATCGGAGCTATAATTCCGCCCTCGCTATGGCCTACGATTCCGGTCCTGTCATCAATAGTTTCTTTTCTGGCTTTTAAATAATCAAAAGCGGCTTCCGCATCTTCGGAGAAATCGACAGTAGTGGCCGCGGAAAAATCTCCTTCGGATTCGGCCGTGCCCCGGTCATCGTAGCGCAAGACGGCCACTCCGTTTCTGGTCAGGTAATCAGACAAAACCAAAAAGGGTTTGTGACCGAAAAGATTACTGTCACGGTCTTGCGGACCACTGCCGCTTACCAACACAACGGCGGGAAAAGGGCCTTTGCCCGCCGGAAGGCTCAAGGTTCCGGCCAAGCGGATACCCGCTTTCTTATTTTCGAAAGTAACTTGTTCGGTTTTGTAAGGGAAAGGTTCTTTAGGCTCCTGCGGACGGGAAAATTTGATGTCATCCTCGCCATTTTTCCTCGTAATATCCAGAGGAAAGGTCATACCCCTTTGCTTAAAGGTTCCTTTTACTTCGCCTTCGGCCAAGACACCTTCATAACTGGCCCCCAATTGAGTGGCGGCAAAGCGCAAAGTATCTTTTTCGAAGGTCACCCAAGTGACGGGCATCCCCATTGCCCCTTGGTCCGGACTGTCCAGTGTAGCGGTATAGTTCCCCGGAACACCTTCGATGTTCAACACTAAACGAAGAGGCAATCCCCCAACTTTCAAAACGCCTTTCCAAGATCCGGAAACGTCGGTCTGTCCGTAACCGAAAGCCGAGTAAACAAACATGGCGACAAAAAAGAAAATTCGCTTTTTCATAGTCATTGACACTAATGGTTTGAAAAAGAGACTCCGATGATCATCACAGGAAATTATGTTTGTTCCATATGAAAAAACAGACCATGTCTTTAGCGAAAGCGGAGGTCTCCCATTTATAAAGTGTATTTTATCTTAGGATTTATCTTTAGCAGTTCGGCGACAAAAAGCCTTTTGTCTTCCGGAGACAAAAGTATATAATGATCGTTACCGTAAATCACCTTTATCCGATCAAGCGACATCGCCGGCGAAGACAGCGGATTGTGCGATTTATGAATTTCCTTTATGTCGGACACTAATATGTCCTCGTTTATCAAAAAAGAACACTTTACAGACAATCGTCCGTTGTCCGTAATCCGGTAAACAGTGGTCTTGAACAAATGAATCACAAACACCGCCGATGAAACACTTACAGACGACGCTATAAGCGCATCCGTACTAAAACCGCTTTTCCAAAAAGGTAAAACCGAAGTATAAGCCAATATGGCAAACACCGGCGCGAACAGCCAAAAATCCACTTTCGATTTAAATACTTTCGTTCCCATAAGCCCTTTGCTTTTTTTCAAAAACCCCCGGCACTTTCTTTTGCTTTCCACAAAATCGAATTTCCCTTCTACCTTTACATATTATACGTAATTCATTGGTGTGAACGCACGAAATAAGTGATCGGCGGATAAAACAGTTCGTACAAGGTAAATAAGTGCTTAGAGCGGATTTTGAATAAAACCGGGATAAATAAAACGTTTCATGTTGTGAAACGGACATGAAAAACAGTAAAAACAGCAATTCACTTCACCGAAAAAATAAGTCTATAGTAGATATGAAGCGCTAAGGAATAAAAACGCCTTCTTTTGATTTGCAATAAGGCCCGCACATATCAGAGACACAAGCCAAAGGTCCAGAGGAGTTTACCACCGTCCTCTTTTTCATCAATCGAAAATCTTCTCCAACATAAATGGCAAGAAGCCTGGCGTTACTGATCAATTGTCCGGAAACGCTGGTCCTTCTTTCAAAACAAAGCTTCAGGCCTTTCTCCTCCGTATATTCCCCCAAAAAATTCTTGGCTTTCAGCCTTGCGTAAAACGCTACATCATCCCCGGCTTCTATATTTACCTTCAATTTCCTGTCTTTCAGGTCCTGTGCGATCATTCCTACTCGTAATCCGCCACAGTTCGCCACAAATTTCGAAGAATAAACCTTGATTCCCGAAAGCTTTCCGTGAACAAACCTGAAAGTCATTAGCCTGTTGCCGTCATCCTTTAGATCAAAAAAGCTCTCGGTATCTCCGCCGCCGGCCGTATAGCCTTCAAGGGGAGTTAAAGTATAATCACCCAAATTATATTTTACTTCTTCAACATTGTCGCCTATATCAAAGGCACCGGCGTTTTTGCCCGTAATTTCAAAATTACCGGAAGCGCTGCAGGCAACCAGCGCCATGCTGAAGAGCAAAAAAAGAAGGGCATTACGGTTCTTCATATTATAAGAAATATAAAAATCGAAATCGATTATGCGAGACTGGAAAGTCCGAAATATTATTCGATTAAATATATAAATTAATTTTAATGCGTAAATGTAACTGTTGATTTTTGTTCTAAAATAAATAGAAATATTATTAATTTCAAAGTGATTATGCAGAGTAGCAGGTGATTATTGTATGATTACAAGCTTTCGTCGTTAAAAATTAAAAGAAACGGCCTCCTAAAGCTGGCTAAACGGCTTGCTAAAGATATTCATATTACGAATATTATTTTTTATCGTTCGGGAAAGGGACTCGCAAACAATTTTATAAAAAACAGTAATTCGAAAAACATATCGGCACACCGCTTGCGAGATGATTATGCAGTAACAAAAAAATTACTGTTATGTATAATCGAACAAGTTTGATCCTCAAGTACGAAAAGGATCTGCAGAAAAAACAAAACGAATTGACCGAACTCGAAGCCCTGTTGCCCGATTTCGACAACATGTTGACCAATCAGTACGCTCTTAAGGAGAAAAAAAGACTGATGGATCGTAAAAGTAAACTCGACGAAGAGATCGAGCAACTTGGAGATCTTTTGGCCGACATGAAAAACGACGTGGACGACACAACTCCGGTCGCCTAAGCTACTCTTACACCCCATTTAAATAAAGCCCCTGCCGAAATCGGTGGGGGTTTTATTATTTTCTTTCGTTTCTGTTATTCAAAATACAAACCGTTGTTGATGGCTCTCAATAATTATAGAATCATTTTTCCCTTTTAAAACACTTTCCACCAACTTTTCGGTCTCTTTTCCAGCCTACTATTTTGTGGAGTTTGTTTAGGGCTATACCATAAAGTATAAACAGTTGGATCGATGGGATAATGATTGCTTGTGTATTCAATCTTAAAAATATAATCTTGAAGAATAGTATTTGTTGATGAGTTATAGAAAGCATATTTATCCGTGGATAATCGAATCTTCCCCAAAGTATTGAGAGCCTTTTCGAAATCCCCCTTATCCAGAAATGTTTGCGCCAACAATCGCCTTGCGGCATTTTGTCCCGTAAGATTCAAAGTCCCCAACTTTTCGATTTCATTCGATATCATACAACTTAATACGGAATTTTTTGGTGTACAATTCGAGCAACCTTCCTCACATTTCTTACCACCCGGCGCATTTGTCGAAAAAGGATATTTAGTGCTCGATGTCCCCATCAAGAAAATACTTTTGCCCTCTCCGACTGAAGGCACAACATAGCCTTCCGGTAAATTATTAAGTTGCTCAAAGAGAAAAATTCCGGTTTTATCTTCAAGTGGGTCCAACACTTGGGTGTATGGCGTACCTAAAGTGTCTTTATAATAAACATTAAACTTGAGGATCTTCGCCGGACCAAAACCCACATTGCTTATTCGAAAACCGTTGACAGGCTCGCTGTCAACGGATAAATAATCTATTTGCAAAATGGGCTTCTGGTTATTAATCTCAAACCTTTCAAGGGTTTTGGCTTGCTGATAACCAAAATAACCAACTATAACTGACACTAAAAGGGAACCCAACGCTAACAGTTCGCGTTTCGCTTGGGCCTTTATCAAAGTCCATAGCCTTTTTAGCCTTTCCATCTTACGTGTTTTTTTCCTTCCAAAATAATAAGCTTCCCTTACTAAAAAAGCTCTAAGTCCTTACAGAAATCACATCCCGCCCGATATTTGATAAAGCCTAAAAAACAAAACATTGAATCAATCCTCTTGAGCCAACTAACCCTATACCACCGCATACAGATCTACAAACTCATCCGCGAGGGTTTGTCCGACTCTCGTGTGGCGAAGAGTATTGGTTTTCATCGTAGTACGGTGTGCCGTGAGCTGAAGACTAACGGCGGCCGGAAAGGGTATAACTTTTTGTTGGCGCAACAGGCCCGTGACCGCCGGCAAGGCATGGCCGTAGGTCCGCGGATGCTTTTTGGCGGCGGCGTACCGTTTAACTCCGTCTTGCGCAAGAGGGGCTTGCTTTACTCGCACCTCTCCCATCTTCATATCGATTGGTACGAGCGTCATCAAAATCACTTTAACCGCGCTTACGAAACTTGGCGACACCGTCCGTACGAAAAAGGCCGTATCCAAAACAGGACCGCCAATATTCCCGCAAGCCTAACCGTTAATTCCGGTTACGGTGAATATGAATCGAAACCCACTTTTTTCTTAAAAAGAAAAAAAATTCTTCCGGGTATTGATAGCTCCCAAAGCTGTTTCAAAAAGTATCAATACCCAACCTCTATGGGATTAGTCCGCCTTGCTGACAATGTTTTTTCCATTAGCGTTTCCGAAAGGCCTTTTTCCATTTGTTTAGCAGTCTCCCTTGCCGGTTAAACTCGTACTCTTCCTTTTCTATTCTCTTATTTTGTCTCCAAACTTCATTATCCGTCTATTTTCTGTTCGGGTTTGGGCAAAAATCAAGGCTTTGTATTGTCCAAAAAAAAGTGTTGCGTTTTAACAAGACGATCCGGTGAGTCCTTCGCTATCAAAGTTCCTTTTAACAGTTATTGAATTATCTTTTCCGGTAACGAAACCGGTAAGTCGCTTTATGATTAAAAGACTTTTCCCGCAAACAAAATGGCTTACATTTAAACAGGTCAAAACATTATATAAAGAATTCCTAGTATTACTTAATTATGAATGATTGTCTATAAAAGTAAAATGATGATGTATTACGCCAATACTAATAATACTTATGAATACATTTGCATGATTGAATTGTTTTAGAGTATAATATTTTTAATTCCCTTCACCAATGTCTAATAGCGAATTCCCTGTAGAGTATATCAATGACAGCTATTTGAAAATCACCTACCTCAAGACTTATGACGACGAGGAGTTCTCGGAATTGCACAAGCACTTGATAGATTTCCAAACCAAATGCCCGAATAAAGGCCTCCTTATGGTGGATACGAAAAAGATGGGCGTCCTCTCGATGGAAAAGCAAGCGCATATAGCCAAATATGTAGTGCCAACACTGTCGGAGCAAGCGGGGCAAAAAATGCGCATAGCGCTTTTGTTGGGCGATGACGTGTTCGCCAGTTTCGGGGCGAAGAACATTGCGCAAAAGTCAGACGACGCGTCGGTAACCAAACCTTTCTCAGATCAGTCGGAAGCGGAAACTTGGCTAACCGAATCGGTTTGATCGTTTGATTTGATTCCCTCTGTCCTGGCATTCGTGTCAGGACAAGGCCAAAAACCCTTATGCACATTATCCGCATAAGAGTCCCTCCCCCTCCCATCATCCATAATGACTTTATTCTTCATTCCATTTTTATAAATAACCAATACTTCAAGTTCTAGAAAATGTCAGTAATTACCCCTTCGTTGGAATACTTGGATGACGCTTATATTAAGTTCGTCTACGAAAAAAAATACAGTACGGAAGAATTCATACAGATCCATAACGATCTTGTAGCCCTACAAGCCGAGTGCCCCAACAAAGCTTGGCTTTTGGTGGATACAAGAAAAATGGGGCCGTTATCAAAAGAAAAACAAGAGCATGTAGTCAATGACTCTGTACCAAAAATGGCCAAACAGGCGGGACGCAAGATGCGTATAGCGCTTTTGTTGGGCGATGATGTCTTCGCAAGTTTTGGGGCCAAGGCAGTGGCCGAGAAATCTAACGAATCTTCGGTAAGCAAATATTTCTCGGATGAAAAAAGGGCTATAGCTTGGCTCAAGGAAAACTCCGATGAAAATCCGGCGAAGACCAAAACTTTAGAGTTCGTTGATGAGACTTATATCAAGTTTGTCTACGAAAAGAATTATGAACTCAAAGAGTTTAAAGAAGCCCACGAGGCTTTGTTAAAGCTGCAGTCCGAATGCCCGACAAAGGACCGCCTATTGGTGGATACAAGAAAGATGGGGCCTATGTCGGAGGAAAAACAAGAGATTCTGGTAAGTCACACTATCCCGAAACTGGCGGAACAGGCGGGAGGCAGAGTACGTGTGGCTAGATTGATGGGCGAAGACGTGTTTTCGAATTTCGGGGCCAATATTGTGGCGCAAAAGACCACGGATCTTTCAATGTCCAAAGACTTCTCGGATGAGAATGAGGCGGTTGATTGGCTGACGGAAGGAATCGGAGTAGAACTGGAAAAAACATTAACGTTGGAATTTTCCGAAGACTCCTATATCAGGTTCGCATACCAAGAAAAAAGCACTAAGGAAGAGTTCGAAACGTTGCACAAAGATCTGGTGAAATTCCAGAAGACTTGCCCGAAAAAGAACAGGCTAATGGTAAATACCTCCAAGATGGGGGTGTTGTCATTAGATCAGCAAGGCTTTATCACCAATAAGATTATACCGCAAATGGCTACGCACGCAGGAGAAAAGATGCGCATAGCGTTAATTCTGGGCGATGACGTGTTCGCTAGTTTCAGTGCGAAGAATGTAGTGGAAAAATCGGACGAAGTGTCCGCGACACAATGTTTCTCGAACGAAGAAGACGCGGCCGCTTGGCTGAAAGAATCGGTTTGACCAATTGATTTAATCCCGCCTGTCCTGGCATTCGTGTCAGGACAGCGCTAAGAGCTCCTTATACAAATTATTTGCATAAGAGTTCTTCCCCTCCCATCATCCATATTGACTTTATTTTTCATTTTTATAATTAATCAATACTTCAAGTTTTAGAAAATGTCAGTAGTAACACTTCCTTTGCTGGAATACGTGGATGATGCCTTTATCAGGTTCACGTACCAAGAAAAATGTACCAAAGAAGAATTCGAAACGTTGCATGAGGATCTGGTGAAATTCCAGAAGACTTGCCCGAAAAAGGACAGGCTGATGGTAAATACCACCAAGATGGGTGTGTTGTCATTGGATCAGCAAGGCTTTATCACCAATACGATTATTCCGCAAATGGTTGAGCATGCGGGAACAAAAGTGCGCATAGCGTTAATTCTGGGCAGTGACGTGTTCGCCACATTCAGCGCGAAGAATGTTGTGGAAAAATCGGACGAAGTGTCCGCGACACAATGTTTCTCGAATGAAGAAGACGCGGCCGCTTGGCTGAAAGAATAAGTGTAAGTACGGAATTTACTCTTATCGGACATGTGCCGGAGGCCTCTTTTATAAGGCTTTCGGCTTTTTTTGTTTTCGTTCCTATCCCTTTCTTTTACAACCCTATTCCGGACAAAAACGTCCAAGGTTAGGCTTTTGACAGACATATCCGTAACAAAAACGATTACATGCGGATGAACATTCGGGGTACAAAGATGATTTTTGCCGGCAGGAGCGCTGTCTTCACCCGCTTTGTTTGGCTGGATGGCCCACTAATGCTTAAATTTATACTAATAAGTCCAAGTGTCAGGGACTCGCCCCCCGCGTTTGGTCTAGTACCGTATGTTTTCATACTACACACATTTTTGAACGGTATTCCCCGCGGGGAAACCGCTAAGCGCACATTTTCTTAAACGTAAGATCTTTCTCAAATGAAAACAAATCGAATCGCCAACGGGCTTACGGCCCTGGTTTTGGGAGCCCTCAGCATCGCGTGCGGGCCCGACAAAACCAAAACCGGAATGGCCACGGCCGCCGCTGACGAGGACCCGACCGTTTTCGTGGATCCCTTTGTGGGCACCGGCAGTTACGGACACACTTATCCCGGCGCCAGCGTGGCCCACGGTATGGTGCAGTTGAGTCCCGACAACGGTTACTCGGGCTGGGACCGCATATCTGGTTACCATTATTCCGATACTTTGATCGGCAGTTTTAGCCATACACACTTTACCGGCACCGGCGTGGGCGACCTTTACGACGTGGCCTTTATGCCCGCCGTAGCTCCTTTTAAAGTCGCCGCCAAGATAAACCCTAAGAAATACGGGGAAATGACCGGCTTTTACAGCGCCTTCAGCCACGACGACGAAAGCGCCACCCCGGGCTATTACAAAGTGTTATTGCGCGATTACGGCATTACCGTGGAGCTTACCGCCACCCAAAGGGCCGGCTTGCAGAAATACACCTTCCCCGAAAGCAAAGACGCGCGCGTGAGCCTTGACGTAAACCGCGCCATGAACTGGGACGGCACCACCGACGCGGAAATCCGTGTGGTGAACGACCGCCGCGTGGAAGGTTACCGCAAATCATCGGGTTGGGCTTCGGACCAAAGGATTTACTTTGTTTCCGAATTCTCTAAGCCTTTCAAAAAACACGAGGCCAAGCAGTTCGCCTACGGCAAAGAGAAAACGAAAAGAAACGCCCGCGCGGAGTTCTTTTTCGAAACTGAAAAGGGCGAAACGATTTTGGTTCGTACCGGTATCTCGTCGGTTAGCGTCGAAAACGCCCGTCTGAATCTCGAATCCGAAATGCCGGACTTCGATTTTGACAAATACCGCACGGCCGCGCACGACGACTGGAAAGAAAAACTCAGCAAAGTAACCGTAAGCGGAGGCAAGAAGGAAGACAAAACGAGCTTCTACACGGCCATTTACCAAAGTATGTTGGCCCCTACTCTTTTCAGCGACGTTAACGGCCAATACAAAGGCGTGGACGGAGAGACTAAGACCACGAAAAGCAAACGTTACGACACCTTTTCGCTGTGGGACACTTTCCGCGCGGCGCATCCGCTTTACACCATTACCGAGCCCGAGAACGTGACGGATATGGTGAACTCCATGCTCGATCACTTCGATGAGGCCGGCCGCCTTCCTGTCTGGTCTTTCGCCGGCAACGAGACCGACTGCATGATCGGTTACCACTCCGTTCCCGTTATCGTTGACGCTTACCTCAAGGGCATCAAGGGCATCGACGGCGAGCGCGCTTTCAAGGCCATGAAGACTACGGCCATGATGGACCGCAAAGGCTTGGAAACTTTGAAAAGCCTGGGTTACGTGGCGCAAGACGACGAAAAGGAATCCGTTTCCCTTACGCTCGAATACGCTTTCGACGATTGGTGCATCGCGCAGATGGCCAAAGTGTTGGGGCATGAAAAGGATTACGCCTATTTCACTAAAAGGGCCAACGCTTACCGCAACCTTTACGACAAGGAAACCGGATTTATGCGCGGCAGAAACAAAGACGGCAAGTGGGCAAAAGGTTGGTCTCCGTTGGATTACCACACGGGCCAGTACATCGAAGGCAACGCTTGGCAGTACTCTTGGTTCGTGCCTCACGATCCGAAAGGACACGCCGACCTTATGGGCGGTTATGATAACTACGTGAAAAAGCTTGACGCTTTCTTCCACACCGAACATCCGGAGCCCGAAGGCGGATGGCCTGTTTGGATCAGCGGCCTCAAAGGCATTTACGTACACGGTAACGAGCCGGGCCATCACGCCGCTTATCTTTACGCCTACGCCAAAGCGCCTTGGAAAGGACAAAAGATCTTGCGCGAAATCATGACGGAGCTTCACACCGCCAAGCCTGACGGCATCTGCGGCAACGAAGATTGCGGACAAATGAGCGCTTGGTACGCTTTCAGCGCTATGGGCTTCTATCCCGCCAATCCTACCGGAGGCATTTACGCTATCGGTACTCCTATTTTCGAAAAGTCGGAGATCAAAGTTGCCGGAGACAAGACCTTTACCGTAAAGGCCGAGAACCTTTCGGACAAAAACTATTACATCCAGAGCGCTACGCTTAACGGAAAAAGTTATGACAAGGCCTACATCACCCACTCCGATATCACCGCCGGTGGCGAGTTGGTATTCGTAATGGGCGACAAGCCGAACAAAAACTGGGCGAGCTCCGACGCTAGCCTTCCACCTTCTATGAGTGGAAAAAAACTTCTTATGGCCGGAAAGTAAACGTGCCCCAATACGTTTGAAAGAAGGCCGTCCGCTTACGGTATCCGGAGTTTTCCGGTGCCGGGGCGGACATTTTTATTAGTACAGAGTAAAGAGTACAAAGTAAAAAGGCTGATCGAAGACAAGATAAAGACATATAAGCCAACAGGTTTAGTCTTTATGCATTCTTCCGGAGCAACAATTATTTTACTGGATGTACTTAAGCAAAATGCCCGGACAAAATCGTCCGGGCATTTTTTGAATAGTCTTAACGATGTGCGGACAAAGTAAGCCTAGCCCCTACATACTTTGAGTTTTGATACTCTTTACTCTGTACGCTTTACTTTTTACTCCTTATAAGGAGTTGCGAAGAATCATGGTAGTGGGAACAAGTTTTCTGATTTTCTGCCTTTTGAGGACTTGGCCGGCGGCTTCTATTCCCATTCTGAAAAAATCCGTACTGATAACGGTAATGCCTTTGTCCACAAATTCCAATTGGGGTTGGTCGTTGTAAGTTACCAGGCCTACATCTTTGCCCAGTTCATAGCCTTTTTCACGGCATTGCCTAAGGATTTCGATAAGCTCGGGCTCGCGCAAAGTAAAATAGGCTTGGCCTTTTTTGACCGCTATGCGCTCGTTTTTCTCTATAATACTTCCTTTTATACCGAACTCCTCGCAAAACTTAAGGAAAGAAGACCTTGTGGCGGCGGGGTGGCTCTTGTCATGATAAACCAGATGGAAGCTATCGTATTTGCGTATTCTGTCCAGACCGATTTCCAAAGCCTTTTCCACTTGAAAATCAAAGTTTTGGACCACGGCCGGATAGCCTTTGTCTTCGACGTTGATATCCCAATCGAGCATAATCAAATTGTCGGGATTGATTTTGGAAAGGACTTCGGGGATTTTGGGATTGTCGAAAGACATTACCAAATAGGTATTGTATTTTCCGATGCTGTTGAGAAGCAAAGACTCGAACACCTCTATATTATAATGGTGGAAATAAAGGCCGAGGGAATAGTTTTCGGGCAATTTGGAGCGGAAGGCTTCGTAAAGCCTCTGTTTGAAGTCGCTGTAGGTGTCGAAGAAAAGAAAAACGCGGTTGGCCGTCACGTCGGCCACGTAGTAGCCCTTGGCGGGCGTGGACTGGATAACTTCCCTTTTCTTCAGCTCTTTATAAGCTTTGAAGACGGTGGCCCGAGCGATTCCGGATTCCTCGCTCACTTTATTGACGGAGGGCAGAGCGTCGCCGGCCTTCAGCGTTCCGCCCGCCACGGCGTCGCTTACGGCGTTGACCAACTGTTGAAACTTTGTCAGGCCGGAAGACCTGTCCACACTAAACCGAAACTCTCCCATTATCACACACCTTATATTAGTACTTAGTAAAGAGTAAAGCGTAAATAGCCCGCCCGGTTTTATCTGTTACCGATTGGTACGCAATCAATCTATTAAGATTGTTCCTATTGTTTTTACGCTTGTTTTACTTTTACCGCCCGTACCTGTCCGGAAAACCATTGAGACGCAACTGGCGCCAAACAAAAATACGGGGTCGAAAATACCCCGTATCTGTATAAAATGAAACTGTGTAAGGATTATTTCTCCAACTCGAAGATCTTTTCCATCGGCATCCACTTCTGACCTTTTGCGGCGAACGGTAGCGGCTGCTGGTATTTCCACATCAATTCTTCCCACTCCTCTTGCCTCGGCAGCGTACCGAGCTTGGCCATTTGCGTATCGAAGTCGAAGCCTGCCGGCACTTCCATCACCATCATCATGCGGTTGCCCGTGCGGTAAATCCGCATATCCAGTATGCCCACGCTTTTGATGCCTTCGGTTATTTCCGGCCAAAGTTTCTCATGATACTTTTCGTATTCGGCTATCAGCGCCGGATCGTCTTTCAAATCCAGAACCTGATAGTATGTCTTTATATCTGTTGCGGTTATGTTTTCCATCTTCATTAATGATAGTAAAAAGTAAAGCGTAAAGCGTAAAGAGACTGATCTATAACAACGTTAAAGACTATAATTCGACCGGTTGGAACATCGAGTCTTCTTTCTCAAAGCATAAACTGTTTTGGATGTACTTGTCAGGGATCTGTTACTGATTACTTCTTTACGGTCTAAAAATATCGCGTAAGCGGACAAGGCTAGTCCGGCTTTCGCGATGTATTACGAATCTTCTCGGACGGACTCTTCCGAAGGTGTGTAAACTTCCGTAGCGAAACTGACGTTGGCAAGAGCCTCTTCCGGACTGGCGCAAACGCCGGCGCCGGCAAAGGCGAACATGGCCGCGCCCAAAACTGTAGTTTCTTTTTTGTCGATAAGTTTAACGGGAATGCCCAAGGCGTCGGCGCGAAGCTGGTTCCAGAGCCTGTTTTTGGAGCCTCCGCCCACGCATACCAAAGCCTCGGCTTTGAATCCGCCGGCGTTTTGGAGTACGTCCATCGACTTCTTTGTCTTGGCGGCCAAAGACTCAAGCGCGGCGCGATAGATCTCGTGCCTGCTGGTGCGGAAAGTCAGTCCTTTTATGGAGCCGTAATTGCCTTCGCCTTCGCCGGAAATAAACGAGGGATCGAAAGTGACTCCGTTGGATCCGGAAGGAACTTTTTCGGCGCCGGAGATCATTTTCTCGTACGCGTCCGGATCGTTTTCCAAATCGGCGAAAATTGTTTTCTTCAGCCACTCCAACACTCCGGAAGCGGGCCATTGGCAACCGATATTGTAAAGGCCGGGCCGGGAATCAAACTCCGTGGTAACGCCTTGGGCCAAAAGAGCGTCGCCGGTGGCATAGCCCGAAGCGCGCACCATCAGGATCTCCCAAGTGCCGGAGCTCAAAACGGCTTCGTTTTCACCCGCCCCCGCTCCGAAAAGCGCGAACTGCGTATCGTGACCGGCCACGGTGACCGCTATGTTTTCGGGAAGGCCCGTTTGTTCGGCGGCCTCTTTGGTTAGTCTTCCGGCCAAAGCGCCGGGTTCCGCCACGGGAGGAAACTTTTCTTTTTTAAGGCCAAAAGCTTCGAGCGTATTCTCAGAAAGAGTTCTGGAATCGATGTCCGTTAGCATGGATGTGCCCGCCATCGTAACGTCGGTAACCCATTGGCCGGAAAGCCTGTGAAGGATCAAAGAAGGAATGAATACGTAGTAATCCATTTCTTCCAAAATATCTGGACGGTTCTTTTTGTACCAAGCGAGTTTGTACGCGGTGTTATAATAAAAAGGATGCGTACCGCTACGGCGATAAAGAGTGTTGTTGGGAACGGGAGCGTCGCTTTCCATCATGGCCACGGTCCTTTCGCATTGCCAAGAGATAACGGGATAAAGCAAAGTACCGTCTTTCTTTACGGGCGCGCCGTCCACGCCAAAGGTGGTCACCGTTACGCCCACGACATTATTGGTGTCTATTTGCGCGGAAACTTCTTTGGCACAAAGGGAGAACTTCCCCCAGATTTCGTCTATGTCCCAAATCACGCCGCCGTCCAAGTTCGGGTCGGGACGGGTCTGATTAGGAACGGAATGGGAAGCCAAAAGCTTCCCATTCCTGTTTACGGCTACGGCGCGCACGTTTGTGGCGCCGCAGTCCAACACTATTACTATCTCTTCCATTTAGTAAAGCGGTCCGAAATTCTCGCAAGCGCGGTAGTCGGCGCCTTCCTTGTCCATACCGAAAGCGTTCCACGCACTTGGGCGGAAAACTTTCTCGTCGGGTACGTTGTGCATGCACACCGGAATGCGGAGCATAGAGGCCAAAGTGATCAAATCGGCTCCGATGTGTCCGTAAGAGATGGCTCCGTGGTTGGCGCCCCAGTTGGCCATTACGGAATAAACGTCGGTGAAAGCACCTTTGCCGGTAACTCTAGGCACAAACCAAGTGGTAGGCCAAGTAGGGTTGGTACGGTCGGCGAGGGTTCTGTTCATGTCGTCGTCAAGTTCTACGGTGTGTCCCTCAGCGATTTGCAAGACAGGCCCGAGACCTTTCACCAAGTTCACGCGGCTCATAGTGATCGGCATTCCGCCTTCGGTATAGAACTCCGTAGAGTAGCCGCTGCCGCGGAAATATTCCTCAACGCCTGCGCGCCAAGTGGTATTGTCAAGGCAGTCCTGAACTTCTTTTTCGTCGAGTTCCCAGAAAGGTTTTACGGCCGGCTCGCCATTAACGCGCTGTCTTCCGGTAAAATCCAAAGCCGAAGGACCGGAATTGATCAAGTGGATGATTCCGTTTTTGGCCGAACCTTCAAGCTCTTTGCCCGTAGCTTCTTTCACCGCTTCAGGGCTCCAGTAAGTCCTAACGTCAGAGAACATTTGGGCTGTGCCGGTAAGCAAGTTACCGAACATCATTACCACGGCGTTCAAAGAGTCGTTCTCAGTGGCGAAGTTGAAAGGCTGTCTAGGCCCGTTCCAGTCGAAAGACGAAGCGAGGATAGCTTCCATATAGTCGCCGTTCGGCATAAAGTCGGTCCACTGGCGCTGGCCTTGGAAACCACCGGCCAAAGCGTTGCGTCCCAAAGCCTCTTCCCCGTATCCGAGTTCCTCAAGCTTAGGATTACCAATCATCAGGTCTTTGCCGATGAGGGCCATCTTCACGCAAGTTTTCCAGATTTCCTCTTTCTCCTCATCGTTTCTTCTGTGCGTGGTAGAGCCGGCTTCAGATCTGCGGGCGGTGGCCAGTCCGTTTGCGCCAGTCACAACGCAAGCTTCCTCGTCGGCGCCCACCAATTCCAATTCCGGATTCGGGTCTTCGCCCTCTTTGCAATTCTCTTTGGTCCAGGCCAAAGCTTTTTCGAATTCTTCCTTATCGTAGATGTCGAGCTCCAAGCGCCTTTTCACTTCGCTCATGTCCACGAATTCGGTACGCATTCCCAAGTAGTTCTGGAAGAAAGCCGAATCGACTTCGGAACCGGCGATACCCATGGAAACGTAACCCAAAGAAAGATAAGACTTGCCTCTCATAGTGGCTACGGCCAAACCGGCCTTGGCGAAGCGGAGCAATTTCTCCTGAACGTCTTCCGGTACGCTGCGGTCGTCAGAATCCTGAACGTCGCGTCCGTAAATACCGAAGGCAGGGATGCCTTTCTGCGTGTGTCCAGCCAAAGCAGCGGCCAAGTATACCGCGCCCGGACGCTCCGTGCCGTTGAATCCCCAAATGGCTTTGGGCACACCCGGCGTCATATCTATAGTTTCGCTGCCATAGCACCAGCAAGGCGTGACGGTCAACGAAACACCAACGTTTTCCCTCTCGAACTTATAGGCGCAAGCGGCCGATTCGGCAACACCACCGATGGTTGAGTCGGCGATCACCACTTCTACCGGACTTCCGTCGGCGTGTCTGATTTCCGATTCGAAAAGAGCTTTTACGGCTTGCGCCATATTCATGGTTTGCTCCTCCAACGATTCCCTAACGCCCAAGCGGCGTCCGTCGATGGTAG
Source organism: Fulvitalea axinellae (assembly GCF_036492835.1). Classification (GTDB taxonomy): domain Bacteria; phylum Bacteroidota; class Bacteroidia; order Cytophagales; family Cyclobacteriaceae; genus Fulvitalea; species Fulvitalea axinellae. Next base: position 45,494 of record NZ_AP025320.1, read on the forward strand.
GTCTAATTCCGATTTTGGGTAAACTGCCTTTGTATCTGTTCATGACTTGTGGAAAAAATTAAAAGTTCAGGACCGAAGACCTGAAAAAGTATTCTACACTATACTACACTGTGCTACTAATTAAAATGATTTAGCATCACAACACAAGCCGTAGCGACAAAATCCGCCCAAAATATATAAAAAGAGCGTTTTCGGGGCTTCTGGGCCGGTTTACAACCGCGTAAAACCTACAAAAAAACAGAAGCTAAACACTGTCGGAACTTAAACATCAGTAAACATGTAAGACACGCCGTATTCATCTTGGATCAGTATTTTTCGGTACAAATGGTTCCTAGGTTCAACACGACAAACCCCGAAGGCATATTCGCCTCACATTCCATTTACACAGGAAGTCCTTTATTCATTTTTTCATAAAACCACTTTAAAATTAAAGTGAATATTACAGTCTAATTTTGTGCTCAACTTTACTTGAAAGGTACACATCAGTACGTCTATTCATTTTTTTTATTAATATTTAAGTAAATAAGCTTCATCTAGCCATATGAGAGAACTGATAAGCCAATCCGATTTTATTAGCGCTACAAATCTTAAGTTCGAGTCCCTGGCCAAACCTTTGATGAAGGTTACAGGCCTTAACGCCGTAAACCACCTTTATGACAACATTTGCGATTTTTCCGGCGTGGATTTCCTCGATCAACTTTTTGGAAATCTTGACATAGAGATCAGCGTTGACCCCCACGAGCTTGAGCGAATTCCCAAAACGGGTTCTTTTATCACGGTATCAAACCACCCGTTCGGAGCCATAGACGGTATGGCGCTAATTAGGACCATACACAGCGTAAGGCCCGATTTTAAAGCTATGGCCAATTTTCTGCTACAGAAAGTCGGTCCGATCAGCGATTTTTTCATTCCCGTAAACCCTTTCGAAGACTTGCAACACGTTCGTCGCAGTACGGCCGGCATAAAAAGGGCTATCGGACACCTGAGAGAAGGCCAACCGCTTGGATTGTTCCCCGCGGGAGAAGTGTCGACATATACTGGATCTCCGCGCCAAATTATGGATCGGGAATGGCAGGCCTCGGCTATCAGGCTTGTCCAGAAAGCGAAAGTTCCCGTTGTCCCCGTCTATTTTCAGGGTGGCAACAGCAAGCTTTTCCATATTTTGGGAATGCTCCACCCTAGCTTGCGGACGGCGGCTTTGCCTTCGGAAATGATGAAAAAACGCGGTTCCACGATCAAAATGAGAATAGGCACCCCGATTTCAGCGGAAGATGTCGCCGGCTTTGGCAATACCAAAGAACTCGGCGAACATCTGAGAATGCGTACCTACGCCCTAGGATCGGGAATCGCCGAACCGCCTGCTCCGAAAATCCTGATCAAACCGCTTAGGGACGCCAAACCGCCGGAAAGCATTATCCCACCCACTCCCCGCAAGGATCTGATAGCGGAAATTGAAAAACTTGCCGAGTTGAAAATCCTTAGCAAATCTGATTACGACTTGTATGTAAGTCCCGGCGAGCGGATACCGAACGTGCTCAGGGAGATAAGCCGGCTTAGGGAAATCACCTTCAGGGAAGCTGGAGAAGGCGGAAACCTCAGTTGCGACACGGACAAGTTTGACGGATATTACAGGCACCTTTTCCTTTGGAACCGTAAGGAAAAAGAAATTGCCGGATCATATCGGATAGCTCACGGAGCCGAGATAATGGAAACCCGTGGTGTGGACGGATTTTACCTCAGTACACTTTTTAAGCTCCGTGAAGAGTTTCATCCTGTTTTAAGAAAATGCTTCGAACTAGGTCGCTCTTTTGTGGTGAAAAAATACCAAAAGAAGAACCTTCCGCTGTTCCTTATCTGGAAAGGTTTGTTCCAATATATCGAACGCCACAAAGACGAATGCGAGCACCTGATAGGCCCCGTAAGTATCAGTAACCAGTACGCGGCATACTCCAAATCCCTTATTGCGGCGTTTATCCAGAAATATCACTTCGACGAGGAGCTCGCCAAGCATATCCGTCCGCGGAAAGCCTACAAGTTTAACGTGAATGATGAGACCCTCGCCAGAATTCTTAATTGCACACAAGACGATCTGAAAAAATTAGATCTTTATCTCCAAAACATTGATCCGTCACATTTTAGCGTCCCGATTCTATTAAAAAAGTATATCTATCAAAACGCGAAAATAATCGGTTTCAATATAGACCCCAAATTCAACAATTGCCTGGATGGATTAATCATTCTTAATGTAGACAAAATTCCATCTTCTACCGTTAACAAGCTAAGGGATGAATTAAGCCAAAAAAAAGATGAAAACACACGGTAAAACGTCCATTCGGATCTCTTTTACAAAAAGTTAAGGCCGGAAAACAACAATCCGGCCTTTTCATATTTTCATTGGCATCCTTGCAAAAGGAAAAACATATCCCGAATTTGCGTATTAAATTATCGAACAGAGTCTGCGTTTCCCATGCTAAGTCAACATTTTTTTACTTATATCAGGTTCGGAATTATCTTTTCCTTATTTCTCATAGGGCAAAACATTCTCTATGCCCAGCGCCATCATGTTCGTAACTATTCCCTTGAAAGCGGACTCCCTCAATCCGAGGTAGAAGCGATGACCATCGGGATGGACAGTAGCCTGTGGTTTGGCACGAACGGAGGCGGACTTACCCGCTTCAACGGCAAATATTTCAAAACCTACACAAAAAAAGACGGACTAGCTTCGGATGTTGTTTTCGACGCTTTTTTCGATTCGAAAGGAACGTTATGGACTGGACACCGCGGAAAAATATCGGCTTTTGACGGACGAAATTTCACTGTTTACGAAGATATTCCCGGCTTTGAGGACGTCCACTTCGGCGATATTTTCGAAGACAATCAAAAACGCGTGTACTTTCAGGGTGTGCACATGTCCAGCAAAGCATACAAGTTTTTCAGGAAAGACGGAGACAAGTTCACGCCACTTCACGATACGCAAGCCGAAATCAAAGGCAGGGACTTTTTCTACGCATATGCGGACGTTGACAAAAACCTAAGTTTTTTTGTCGGAGACACCACATATGTCGAAAGAGACGGGAAAATGATTTCCCAACTGTCTCCATTGGCTGGCCGGTTTTCATCGATGTGGCTACTGGGATATGACAATGGGGGCAAGACATGGCTATTAATTAGGCCGAAAAAAGAACATGGGTTCAAAGTTTACACCGTTCTAGACGGAAAAGTAGAAGAGGTCAAGATCCCCGGATTGGGACACCATGCGGTTACGAATATTCTCGAGGATAAAAACGGTATAATCTGGCTTACGTTGTTCAAAGCCGGCGTAATGGCTTACGACAGGAAAACCGGCACCTCGACTATATACAACGAAAAAAACGGTCTCCCCGACAACGATATTCAGGGAATTCTGCTGGACCATGAAAACAACATCTGGTTGTCGATCAACGGGCACGGCGTGTCTATGCTCACCAACTTTTCTTTCCAGTCAGTCACCCAAGCGGATGGGCTTCCTTCGGCATTAGTCCGGTCCATCTTTCATGACAGTCATGACCGGTATTGGTTCGGTGACGCAAATGGGAACTTGTCTTACCTCAAAGACGAGAAAGTCCATGTCATGTCATTGCCGTTCAACCCGATGAAGATCGGCATTATCCGAAGCTTTGCCGAGTTGCCTGACGGGGACATTTTGGTTCAATCCATCCACGGAATTTGGCGTACCGACGGGAAGAATATAAGGAAGATAAATAAAGAGCTGGGACTGGATAAAGAGACCAAGGTTTCTTTCATGGAATCTGACTCCCAGGGACTCTGGATCGCATCAATAAATAAGGGATTAATCCGGCACGAGAACGGCAAAACACGCTACTTCAACAAAGAATCCGGTGATCTGCTTTATGATAATGTAGAATCCATAAAAAGCGACAGTAAGGGAAATCTCTGGATAGGCTATTGGGGAGAGGGCGTTTCCCGGTTAACAGTCAACCAGAATCCAGTGGCGGAAACGGGAAATTCCTATGAGTTCGAACATTATAACCCGGCTTGCCTTCACGACAGCTACGTTATCCAAACGACCGAAGACGCCCATGGCAATATCTGGATGGCGACTTTCGGCAACGGGCTGGTACGGTTTGACGGAAAAGATTTCATCCATTACAAGGAAAAAGACGGTCTTTCCAGCGAATTGCTATATTCCATTATCAAAGACAATGACAACAACCTCTGGGTAGGTAACCAACAGGGCATTGACTTGATTAGGGTGGACAGTTCGGGGTTGGTATCCGTAAAGAACTACGGTGAAAACGAGGGCGTTGTGGGCGTGGAAACCAACGCGACGGCAAATCATATAGATCACGACGGCGCCGTTTGGTTCGGGACCATAAAGGGAGCCGTAAAAGCTGTACCGGGCAATAGCAAAGTCAACAAGACGCCACCGGCCGTACATATCACCAAAGTCAAGCTTTTCTACAAATTCGTCGATTGGGACAAAGGCCCAACCAACGATTTCGAGTTCGACTCGCAAGACCGGTGGACAGGCGTTCCCCGCGGGCTTTGCCTTGACCACGACCAAAACCATATCACCATCGGTTTTGAGGGCATCTCGTATAAGGTCCCCGAAAAAGTCCGTTATCAATGGAAGCTCGAAGGTTTTGACCGAGACTGGTCGCCGTTAACGCACTATACCCACGCAGTGTACGCCAATTTGTTGGCAGGTAGCTACTTGTTTAAAGTACGGGCCAAAAACAACGACGGGATATGGAGTGAAGTTGTCGAGTATCCGTTTACAATCGAAGCGGCTTGGTGGACCCGCCCGATCTCCAAGCTCATTTTCATGTCGTTGTTTTTCTTCGCCATACTGGGTGCTTTCCGCTGGAGAACACAACAGCTTAGGCTAAGGCAAAAGCAACTGAAAGACGAGGTGAAAAACCGGACGCTTCAGATTAGGATGAAGAATTTCGAAATCCTATCCAAAAACCTGGAACTCGAAAGGCAAAAAACCGAGATAAGTGACAAAGCGGACGAACTGGCCGACTCTTACAAATCACTCAGCCGGTTGAATGCGTTGGAGCGAGGCATTATGTCGGAGCTCAAAGCCGGAAAAATCGTCGATACAGTTTATGAAAAGGTAAACCTGCTCCTGAGTGCCGACGTGCTGATGATCGGTCTTTATAATCACGAAAAGAACAGTATCGATATCCGCGGAGCGATAGAAAAAGGGGAAAAACTTCCTTTTATCAGCATTTCGCTCGATGATGAAAACAGCCTTGCCGCCAAATGTTTCAAAGAGCAAAAGGCTATTCTAATAAACGATTTCAAGCACAAGCAAAACGAAGAAGACAACAATACACCGGTAACCGAAGGCGAAATCACCGACTCGATAATCTTCGTCCCCATGCATCTGAATAACAGAAAAATGGGAATTATTTCGGTACAGAGCTTTCAACCGAACGCCTTCAAAGACCACCATGTGGATCTTCTGAAAAACTTGTCTATCTGTACGCAAGTGGCCCTTGAAAACGCCGAAGCCTATAAGGCCATAGAAAAGCAAAACGAGAAGATCGAAGAGCAAAACGTGGCCCTGAGAGATCTGAACCAAGAGAAAAACGACCTGATAGGAATGGTAGCGCACGACCTGCGCAATCCGCTTACCAGCGCCCTGACGCTTTGCGGAGTCCTCAAAGACGACGGCTTGGACGAAGACCAAACCGAATGCGTGATGGTAATCGACAAAGCGCTTCGCAGGATGAACGACATGATTGAAAACATCCTGGATATCAAAGCGATAGAATCTCAAAAAATTAATATAGATTGGGAATCTGTCAATATCAAAGACGCCGTCAACGAGACTTTAATCGGATTTGAAGGCTCCTTGGAAAGAAAGGGCATCGAAACAGTCGTGGATTATACTGCCGGTTGTTCTTCCATATCCGTAGACCGCAATTTGTTTACACAAGTTGTTGAAAACTTGGTCTCCAACGCCATCAAGTTCTCCGCCAATGGTTCAAAAATCTTCTTGGCTACCAGTATTATAAACGGCCGTTGCGTGCTTGAAATCCGCGACCAAGGACCAGGGATCAGCGATCATGACAAGAAGCAGCTTTTCATGAAATACAAAAGGCTCAGCGCCAAACCGACCGCCGGCGAATCGTCTACCGGCCTCGGGCTCTCCATCGTCAAGAAATATGTGGAAGCCATGGGCGGGCAAGTGTGGTGCGAAAGCGAAATCAAACAAGGCGCTACGTTCTTTGTCGCCTTCGCAATCTGTGAACTTGACAAGAATCTGTCGGCCACTTCACATGAAAATGGACTCGGTTAATTCTCTCCGAGTTTTACCGAAAAAAAATAGGCCTTCTTTTTCAGGTTGAAAACCTCCGGAAAAGAAGGCCTTTTTCCTTTAGCGCATAATCGAACCATAATTATTTCCGTTCCAATCTACGGGTTCAAACCTATTATTCTCCCGGCGGTTAAATCATTTGCCCCTTTGGCCTAACCAAACACGAGCGCCCCATCGCAAATGTTTTCAAGGAGAACACCACAAAAACGAAAAAACAGGAATCAAACGAGCGCTCTGCCCAATCAAGGCGCCGGGGCGGCTCCCGTACAGGCATTTTTCAGAACCAAGGATTTCCCCAGCATAAAACGCCATATTTTCTTTACGGGAAAAGACCATTACGCCCAGACTAGCCAACTGCGGATGTATCAGCCCGAAAGCCCCAAACCGGGAACGTCTGATAACCTGTTGATTATAGAAAATCTCCGGGCAGCCATGAGCTCCCAACACGCAAACTACCTGATCTCCGACGACTGTAGCTTGGCCATAGTGGACCTACCCGACGAAAACCGGCCCAAAGCTTTTTTCGCGAAGTTTGAGGTGATTATGCAGACGCAACGGGTACTGGAAAAACAAAAGGCTAGAATCAGGCTAATACAAACGGGAAACCTCCTTAAAATCGGAAGCAACCATACGTTGGCCGAGGTTTTCTTTGAGCCGGATACCGAAGGCAGTACCTTCGAAACGCAAAAACGGCAACTCAAATTCCCGAATATGCCCTTCCGGGGCTCCAGCTCCGACCCCACAAGGTATATGTTCGGATTTAAAGATCTTAGCGAACATGAGACGCCCTTTGCCATAAGATTCAGACATCCCTTCGGGATGGGACGGCCCGTTGATACCACCGACAAAAAGAAACCGGGCTTAGAAGGCGATTTCGAAGGCGTACAGGGAACGGTAATGGTAATGGGATCTTCCAGAATGTCCGACAATAGCTATGAGGTGGAAGACCAGCTGTACGTAAAACGAAACAGGGAAGAACGCCGTAAGGATGATGCCGCTTATTCCAAAAAAGTTAAGAAAAGCAGAAGGAAATTCAGACAGCGAGAAAAACGGTTAGGCATAAACAAACACGCCCACCCAAAAGTGGGCGAATCCATCGTAACGCTTATGCGAAGCGACAAGGACGAAGATGTCGGCGGATTTGAACAAGGAAACTATCACGGCGGCGTAGTGGCCCAAAGCCTCGATGGCAAAGATTATGTGTGCATAGGGATTCGCCGAAGGCTGGATTTGGAGAAAAAACAGCTTGAAAACTATTATATGGAAGCCGGCGTGGAGACTCGGGGGATGTCATACCCAGAACTTTTCCGCCAAATGGGCCTATTGGCCGAAACAACAGAGGGGCAAAAAGCCTACGCCACATACCAAGAAGCGACAAAATACAACGCCCCGCCACACCAGTCTTCCTTTTTCAGGATGTACGGTAGCCAGGAAGGCCAGTCATATCACGAACGCCAAACCGGAAAGTATTTCAACGTGCCCTCTCCCCTTACCGTAATCCTTTCCCCTACCAGTACCGAAATCCCGTATGAGGAACCGGTAGAAATGGCTGAAGAAGCGTATGACGACTCACTTTCTTCTGGCAGAAGACCATCCGTGCATACCGCACCCATTGATCCTGTGGATTTCAAGACGATTGTGTCCACCGTATTCGGCGAGCAGACGGAAGGTGAAGAAAGCGAAGAATATCTGGCCTTGTTATCGGAATTCGAGTCGGCCTTTACGGTGACGTCCTCCCCACATATGTCCCTGACCGATTATATGGAAGGCGGGGGAGATATGTTCGATATGTTGCCAGGGCCAGCCAGTACTCCCATGACTCCAAGCGATTCGGTATCATCAACCGCATCTCCATCAGATTCCGTTTCTCGCTGGAACAGACAAACTCTGGTGGAGACCCCTCCGGCAAAGCGTAAGACATTAATGACAAGATCTCCCAGTCCGGAAGAAAGAGGCTTTGGTGATACGCCACCGCCTAAACCTTTGGAAGAAGAAGATTTAAGGTCAGAATCTTCTACACCAAAAGCCGGAGCCGAAGAAGTTAAGCCCAAAACACCGCCACCTCCGCCAGCGCTTTCAAAGGCAGGCTTTATGGCCCGTGTTTCGGCACACAAACTTGACTCCTTCGCACACAATTCGAATATATTTCATATGGCCTCATTGCTTGAGGATTACCAAGAGGTTTTAACATCGTACCCTAAGGCCGTTGAGGAAGCAAAGGCAGGCGGAGAAGAGACCAATAACCCTGATTATCTCAAACAATTACTCGAAGAGCATCTCGCAGCTCGTTATCACTTGTTACTGAAGATTGAGCGCTATATCTATTTCTTCCACCAAAGCCATCCCCATAGGGCTTCGGGTATTATGAAGGGAATGGAGGATGAATTAGAACGTCCTCTTTTTGAAATTCTCGATATCGTTCAGGAAGAATTCGAGGATGTGGTTAGCAAACAGATGGAAGAGGATTTTCTGCCCCCTATAGGCGGGTTGGCCACCCCGGGAGAATTGCAGGACTTGATGTCGAAAATGGTAAAGCACGCGTCCTCATTGGATATGGCTACTTTCTCCGAGAAAAATGTTCGCAGAGTTCAGGCTATCCATTCCAGATTACTTGCTATTGGCGAAGGAAGACGACTCTTCGGAAAGATATATTCGGGAGATCTCCCTGAAAAAATCACATTTAAAATTCCAGAGGGTGACAGTACGGAATTCCAAGTTGTTCCCGGACCATCGAGAACCGCAAGCACGACTGAAAAAGGCGCCACAGCTTCCACAACCTCAAGCAGGCCGGTAGATCTTTTCTTCCCCGATGAAAAGCATTGGCCAAGCGCTTCGGTAATGGCCAAAGGCGGAATTCCGGTCAAAGACAGGGATGAAAACATTAGGATTGTACGCGGTGAATCCATCGCTCGACACCAAGACGAACCGGAATATGATTCTGAATGGTCGTTTTTGGAAGACGAGGCTCCAACATATGTCCTCGCCCCTACTTTCCTTCGCTACCTTATGGCTCTTGAACAGGCCCGTAGAAGCATGCTTGGCCAAACCGAATCCGGAAAATTCTCCACAGCCTGGGGCGAAACGGAAAACCATACACTAGCCGAAACCTTAGAAAACCCGCTTCGTGTGGAATTGGCCCTTCCGAAGAAAACAGGAGCTGGCCTACTTTCCTCATACGGAGAAGGAGGCTGGTTCTTCAATCCCAAAAAAGATGAAGATGAAGAATTATCAAAAACAGAATAAGCTTCAGCCCCACAACAACTACTCGCATTTTTAATATTTGAACCCTAATTCATAGTCTTACAATATTCAACAAACTACCCTTGACCGAACCAATAATCACAGAATCATCCATAAGGAATCTCTATTACAAAAAAGCTGAACGCTTCCTGCCCCAAATAATGGAACGATAATCGAGTCAATTATACTTCAGGCCTTTTAGCACTGAAAATCCAGACGAAGTAGTGTTCTCAAGACGGAAAACGGACAGCAAACCTCCAAGGGCAGACCACCAACCAAGCCCTATGGGCGCGGCCAAAGAGCCTCCCGCTCCGTTCACTCCTTCGCTATCAAAACACGATTTTTTACTGAAGGTCCGGGAGATTGATTATGAAAGCGAAGAAAAAAAAGCGATAGCCTATCCGCAAGACATTCTTGATATAGCCTCGGCCCTAGAACACTACCACGGGTTAGTGGCCAGCAGTGGTCCGTTACTCAAAGACAAAGACGCACAGGACAGCGAAGTGTTCCGGTCGATACGGGAGCGTTGGAATGCCTTGGAAATGATAGACCAAGCCATATTCCGCTGGAACGCAAACCACCTGATACCGGCCCGGCGCTTGTCTTTTTTCCGCCACCTTTCTGTAATGGAAGATTTGCTCAGAGAAGTCAACGAAACAAGGGTGGGAATAGTGAAGCTAATGGAACGCCTCAAGATTCCTCCGTACCCCAATGCGATACGTACTGATTATAACGCAAGGAGATTTAACGAACTTTGGAAGGCTCAGCTAGACGGCCGATTTCTAAAATGTGATTGGAGCGGCCCTATTGGAGAGCGAAGAAGGTTTGACCTCAACGCACACGTCCTTAGATTGATCTTATCGGATACCACAAACAGTCTGGTTTCAGAAGTGGCTGGCCAACTGGATATCAACGAAAAACCCGCAATCTATCTGTACGACGATCCCAACGGCCTTCCTTTTGTCCAGCTTCCGGCATTACTAATTCGGACAGAAGGCGTAAAACGAACCAGAATTACGAAAAGCCCTCTTGTTCCCGGCTTGTTGGAAGGCCGAATGTACGTGCCCTCCGGCTGTGAGCAGGGTACGGCGGGACACAGAGGCGACAAGCTCCTGAGTTTTTATCCGCCCATATTGCATCTAGCCAATGTTTTGGAAGGTTCGAAAGCAACGAATATCGGACGGAAAGGATATCGGCCCGAAATAGAAAACCAGTTGCGCACCGAGCTGAAGCTTCCCCCAATGGCCTCATGGGAATACCATGTCCGAACACCCGACGAATATGCCTTAGTCGACGAATTTGACGGATTGGTTGTCGATAGTCTGGAAGAACTATCCTTGCAACAAGGTAAACGAAAACCTGAAAACGCCACTGTGGCTCCCCCCCAACCTACCCCAAACAGAATGGGAAGAGGTAGATTCGACCGCAACTGGCGCAGTGAACTGATATCAAGAGTAAAACCACGCCTCACTCCAGAGACTTCAGAACCGAAACCCATTAACGAGAAGTTATCCGGATTGCTGGAAAAGGTAAGGGATTACAAAGCGATAGGAGACGGCACGCAAGCCAGCGTTTTCAGGCTCTCGATGAGCCGTTGGGGTGATAAAAACGGACTTATACTGAAAGTATTAAGAGAAGGATCTTTCTCCTCGGTTGCGGAAAAGGAAGACTTCGCAGCCAAATTCCTTTTGGAAATGAAAAGCCCCCGAGTCTTATCCCAAGCCTCTCACTTGATCAGCCGGGCCAGTCCAGAATTCCAACAATTGCTCTCCTTTGCTGATTCGCACCGTGACAAAGCTTTATCGCTCAGCCTACGGACTTTCTTGGCTTCCGGTATGGAGCACGTTATCATCTTCCGCGAAGCCGTTGGAATGCCGTTGGCTTTGGTCCAAGGAGAGCTTGCCAGCGAACTTGATTTAGGAAAAAGCGGGAAATTTTTCCGCGCATTGGGTGAGTTGGCATTCTATGATGTCATATTAGGCAACAGCGACCGGGTGCTGAGGGGCATCCATCCTTCGAATGTCTTTATTGACCATGACAGACCATTCCACTTGGCCATCAGCGCAGTGGACCATACTTTGGATTTTTCATGGATGTACGCCTATGTCAGGGACCTCAACAAAAGGTCTAAAGACGGCGACAACGTACTCAGCAGTTTCGACCTTCGGCTTCTGATTTTATCACCTTGGCAAGATTTCAAAAAAGTGGAAAAGGTAGTGGCCGATACCAAAACCGATTGCTCAAAACTTTTGGAAGACATGATATTGAAATGGCGCCCGCAGTCCGGGTTCCTTCCCGTCGCCTCCTTATTTGCCAAATTCCAAAATGCCGAGGGCGCCCAGTATCCCATAAAAGTTTACGCCCAACAACTTCATTGGTTTGAAGACGGGTTTACAAGAGGGGCCGTAAACCTTTATGAGAAACGCGAGCTTATAGAGAATTTAAAGAAACAGAACTATCCAAGGTTTCAGATCGATGCCACGGTATTCTTTCACCAATGCGATAAAGTTATCGAATTAGTGGAACAACGGTACGCCGAGCTAAAAGCTACACTCCCTTCTTGGTGAAACCGGCATTGAACGTTTATTCAGGCCCAGATTCTTTTTATTATCGAACCGAGCCTGGAAGTACAATTTTAACCCACGTTCACATCAAATAGGTTTTCGCGTACTAATCGCAATTCTGTTCCATGCGTTAATTGTAGCGATCGCCATTACTATATGCGAAAAGTATTTAGAACCAAATACTTCTATAGCACCCTGATAAGTCTTGTCAATTAAACCTTTTGAGTGAATCATAGTGATTTCCTCGGTCATTTGTAAGATTATTTTTTCTTCCTCAGAAAACAGGGCTATATCACGCCATGAACTCAATAAAAACAAACGCCTTTGCTCTTCTCCATTTTCCAAAGCCTGTTTGGCATGCATATCTATACAAAAAGTGCAACCATTTATCTGCGATGCCCGCAGTTTTATCAATTCCTTATGCGTCTCGCTAAGGCCGCTTTCTTTAAGGTAATTCTCCAAAGCGAACATTCCTTCATAGGCCTTAGGCTCCACATTCTCAATCTGGATTCTCGTTTCCATATTTCTTCTTTTACAGTTTGAATATGGAACAAAAGTAACCTCACCGAATTCGAAAAAACTTAAACTGGTTTAAGAACGGTTACGCCTCCGGATTTCACTCACATATTCGGGAGTCAGTCCTAAAAATGACGCGATCAGATACTGTGGGACCCGATTGGCGAACTCGGGGAAATGCTTGGTAAAATGAAAGTAGATCTCCTCTTTCGAAAACTCCATCAGGTACTTTGTCTTTCGTTGGGTGGCGCCAAGCGCAATTTGATAGACGATTCTAAAATACCTTTCGAGTTTCGGCAACTCAGACAACAAACGCTTTTGGTTCTCCAATGTAATTGAGGCGATCTTGGCTTTCTCCACTGTTTCGATTCCAAAATCAGAAATAGCCTTATTCTGTTAAGCCAACAGGTCAGTCATCCAGCAATTTTCTATTGCGAAATGCGTAGTGCGTCGGTCTCCTTTTTCTGTCAAAAAATACATTTGTAGGCATCCTTCCAACACAAAGTGATTCTTTGTGCAACGATCACCCACACTCATTATGACTTCCTTTTTTCTAAATCACAGAAGGTAAAAATAGGTCTTTATCCGCTTATACTCTTCCTCACTAACGGAAACAAACCTGTTCAAATGTCCAAATAGACCAACTGATATTTTCTTACAATTATCTTTATTCTACATAAATGTCAAGCTTCGGGAAGCTCATTTTCTACACCTAGTATTTCACTGAATTCCAACGGATATTTCTCCCCATATAGTTCCATATATTCTCTTACAAAACGTCGATATACACTACGTGCGGCGCTGTGATTGCCAAAGCAACGCAACGCGCTGATTTTAAACCTTAATGCTCTGTCATCCAAACTATCCAAACCCAATATAATATCGCTTATTTTCAAAACTTCCGGAATGGAATTAGGGGCCTCGACAATCAATCTGTTGGCATAAACAGACAAAACATTTGAAATCTTTCCGATTAGAAAGGACCTTTGGCTCTCGGCCCAAGCGTAACCGAACTGCTCCAGAATATCAGTTCCATAAACCAAATCCAAAAGTTCAGTCATTCCCTTCGTCCCTTGCTCGCAGCGTTTTAGCTTAGCCAACAATTCCCGATAATCGCAATACGATTCCGGCTGAATACTAAGACGCCATCGGTTTTGAACTATTTCCACATCTACACCGTCTACTTCTTCCAAAGCAGTTCGCAGTCGCCTAAGCGCCATTGAGCGTGTTCCTTTCGCTTTAGCCTGATCCGAATCCGGCCAAAGGGCATCCGTTATTTTCTGGGGAGCCAACCCTTTTCCGCCCCCTTCCGACTCGCAAAGCAAAAGCAGAAACAACTCACGGATTTTGGGTGTCAGCTTTCCGGAGATATCCTCACCATCCCGGTTCAGCAAAGACATTTCCCCTAAAACTTTTACAGAATTCCGAAGATCGACAACTGGAAGAGGAACCGACACTTTGTTTTTCGCTTTCCGCAATCTTCTATGGTCGTACATCAATTTGAAGATCCAGATAACGCTAACAACCGTTACCGACAAACCCAGCAATGCGATAATGGCCAAGGCCAAAATATCTTGGAACGAAAGGTCTTTGTTATACGCAATTTCAGGCGGATATCCCGGGGGCCAGGCTAATGTATAGCTTTCCAAAACACGGTCTTGCCCGTCCTGATAAACCAGAAACGCCGACAGGCTTTTATTCTCGATATTATAGTATAAGCCCGTCCGCTCAACAGATCGCACTGGACAAGGCAATGCGCCACTGACTGTCCGTACATAACTGCTGTCGATTCCTACTTCGTACAACTCCAGAGAACCGTTTCCATTTTCCGAAGTTCCCAAACAGTAAAATCGCCGGCCCTCCTTATCAGCGTACAGGTTTCCCACAGGCAAAAATTCCGGTCTATCCGGTGAATTGGTCAAATCCCATAATTTCCGAACTCCTTTTTGAGCCAAGTCCACTTTATAAAGGTCGAAATACCGGGTGGAACCCAACTCCTTCGGACCTTGTTGATTTCCGATGCCGGAAAACAGCAAATAACTTCTGTCGGTCAGTCGGCCGGAAAGCGCCTGGTGCCGGGGTGTCACCACATCGCCTTCAAAATTTTCCTTATTCCAACTGTGGCCAAACGAGTACAACGAATTTCTGTACTGATATTCGGAATATCCGTTCATCAAATACAATTGCCCGGTCACATTGTCTACCATCAGGTTTTGGCCCGTAAAATCGGGCCTTGATTTCGCTCTTGTCGGTCGGCTCCATTGTCTATCTTTCAGTTCGGAAACCCCACCCATTCTTCGATCAAAAACTTTTACAGATCCCGTTTCGTCAGAGAAAAATAGTCTTCGCTCCGCAACGATATTGAGGTCATTTTTCGAAATCAGAGACTTAAAAGTTCCGCTTTCCAGTTCCAACATCCGGATATTCCCCTTTTCCGAAACAAATACCCTCCCGCTCTCATCATCAAACGCCACGGAAGCTTGCGCTGGCAAACGGAAACGCTCTCCAACACGCCAAACCGAATGCGTTGGCGCCAGCCAATCGGCGTTCATGGTCTTCGCTCGCTTTCCGGCTACAGTATCCAGTGCCAAATCACCCTCCATTTCGCTCAAAGGCCAATAATAGGACGGCTCTCCATCCCGAAAAACGCTAACATTCCGCACAGCCATCCTCGACGATTCTCCCATAAGCCTCGGTTCGCGTACGCTGGATCCGAAAACCATAAAGACACCTCCGCCTCCTCGAAACGAGGTTTTCATCCTTACGCTTTCCCCGCCCGATACACTCAAATTCAATTCGCCAGAATTTCCGTCAAGCGACAGTTCCAGCGTTGTCCAAGCCGAAGTGTTCTTATTGACCGGAACGGAGAGCTCCGTAGATTTTCTGTTTAGGACCAAACGCAAATACGCCAAAGAATCTGACGAATATCCGGGATAGTAAACGGCATCAAGACTTTGGCCGTCCGAGGACAGAAGACGCAGAACATACCCCATATCACTGTCCGGCATAAACGAAAGGTCTGCGCTGAGTTGAAGGGTATTCTGAAAAAATACGGGAACATCAAAAGTCAAATCCAATCCGGAATATTCGGAAATACCACGACCAGCCCCTTTAAGCCTCAACCCTCCGACAGCTCCGTCATCAGCTTTAGTTTCTAGAGAGAAAAAACACAATAACAGGGCAACAAAGAGTAAAGCGGACACATGGGAAATTGTCCTTCCAAAAAAACGTTTTGCCTGTTTACTATCCATCTCCAAAAATCCAGGTATACAGTTCTTCCTAAATAGCCAACCTTTTGCGTCGTGTTGTACGGTATTTAGAGGCCATTACTGGCGTAAATTCAGATTTTTTTGATGAAATCGCAAAATGTAACCCAATTGTTAACGAATTATCGACTTTGAAAATGAGGATCGATATTAAAATTGGAAACCTGAAAGCCGGAATACTTTCGATTATCAAAAGGAAATCGGCAAAGGAAAAACTCAGATCCAACAGGAGACGAAACATCAAAACGCCTCTCCTTTCAGTGGACAAAGGTCTACTTGAAAAGGGGCGAAGGTTCAAACACTTTTACTTTTTTATATGGAGTTAGAATGGATTGACATCGCCATTGTAGTCGGTTACATCGTGGCGATAGTGCTGATCGGGTATACTTTGTCGAAGAAGGCTTTCAAGAACCTCGACACATACTTCTTAGGAGGCAAAACGATTCCCTGGTATATTCTGGGGGTTTCGAACGCTTCCGGAATGTTTGACATTACGGGCACCATGTGGACGGTGTCGATATGCTTTATTTATGGACTAAAAAGCGCCTGGATCCCTTGGCTTTGGCCCGTATGGAACCAGATATTCTTAATGATATTCCTTGCCGTATGGCTCCGGCGATCCAACGTGATGACCGGCGCCGAATGGCTCAAGACCCGCTTCGGCAACGGCCGAGGCGCTACGCTTTCACATATTATAGTGGTTGTTTTCGCTCTGGTTAGCGTTATCGGGTTTATCGCCTACGGTTTTGAGGGCATCGGCAAATTCGCCGTCACCTTTCTGCCTTGGGATTTGAGTACTGATGTGCTCGGCTTCGAAATCAGCTCGGCGAAAATGTACGCCATCATTATTATGGCCGCCACGGCGCTTTATGTTGTCAAAGGCGGACTCTACAGCGTGGTAATGACGGAGTTGCTACAGTTTATCATTATGGTTGTGGCTTGTTGCCTTGTGGGTGGTATCGCTATCTATACCGTTTCACCGGACCAAATAAACGCCGTGATTCCTAACGGATGGAAGGAACTTTTCTTCGGATGGGAACTCGACTTGGATTGGAGTAACCTGATTCCGGCCGTAAACGACAAAATAAATACCGACGGCTATACGATGTTCGGCGCTCTGATGATGATGATGTTATTCAAAGGCGTATTGGTAAGTATCGCCGGGCCCGTACCCAGTTATGACATGCAACGTATCCTGGCTACGCGCACGCCCAAAGAAGCGGCTAAAATGAGCGGTTTCGTATCGTTGGCGCTGTTCTTTCCGCGTTATCTGATGATCGCCGGACTAACCGTCCTCGCGCTCGTCTTCCTGTCGCCCGAGCTCCGCGCCATGGGTGGCGACATCGACTTCGAACAGATTCTGCCTTACGCATTGCAGAATTTTATACCGGTAGGATTCAAAGGACTCCTGCTCGCCGGGCTGATATCGGCCTTTATGTCCACCTTCGCGGCAAACGTAAACGCCGGGCCGGCTTATATTGTGAACGACATTTACAAACGCTTTTTCAACGACAAAGCTCCTGATAAGCAATACATCCGCATGAGTTACTGGGCCTCGTTTCTGGTAGTCGTGGTCGGTATTTTCTTCGGATTCTTCGTCGATTCCATCGACTCGATTATGAAGTGGCTTGTAGGCGCCCTCTTCGGAGGATATACCGCGGCCAACCTGCTCAAATGGCTTTGGTGGAGATTCAACGGATTCGGTTATTTCTGGGGAATGCTTGTCGGTCTGATCGCCTCTTTGGTGATGCCACTGGCCTTTCCAGATTTGTCGCCGATCTACGCCTTCCCGTTCATCTTCCTGGCCGCGCTTACGGCTTCGGTTGCCGGAAGTTTGCTCACCGAGCCCGACGACGAGGAAGTGCTGATGGATTTTTACCTGAAAGTAAGGCCTTGGGGCTTCTGGGGACCAGTTCGTGAAAAACTGAAAGTAAGAAGACCAAACGTAAAAGCGAACACAGACTTCGGACGTGATATGTTCAACTGCTTTGTAGGCACCGCTTGGCAGATGACGCTGGTAGTCATGCCTATATTCTTGGTAATCCGCGAATACACGCCTATGCTTATCGCCCTGGCCGTGTTCCTAGTGTGTACATACCTGCTGAAAGTGCTTTGGTACGACAAACTGCAGGATTGGCCCGATGATGTAGCCGAAGAACAGAAAGAGAAGATTGGGGAGGCAGCGACGCAAAACGCTTAGTCGCTGATTTAAAAAAGTAAAGAACGATGAAAAATATTCCTTGGCAGGAACGTCCAGCCGATTGCGAGGACGTGGTTTGGAGATATAGCGAGAACCCGGTAATCCCGAGAAATCTCACCAAAAATTCGAACAGTATCTTCAACAGTGCCGTAGTTCCCTTCGGCGACGGCTTTGCGGGCGTGTTCCGTTGCGACGACAAGTGCCGACGCATGAACATCCACGCCGGCTTCAGCGAAGACGGAATAAACTGGCGGATCGAAAACGAACCGATCGCCTTCGGACCGGACGGCGACAGCCTCGCCCATTCGGATTACAAATACGATCCGCGCGTGGTGCAGATCGGCGACAAATACCATATCCAATGGTGCAACGGCTACTTCGGCCCAACCATCGGCCTTGGTTACACTTACGATTTCAAGACTTTCTACCAGAGCGAAAACGCCTTCTTGCCGTTCAACCGCAACGGCGTGCTCTTCCCTAGAAAGGTCAACGATATGTATATGATGCTCAGCCGTCCGAGCGATACCGGACATACGCCTTTCGGTGACATTTTCCTGAGCCAGAGCCCCGATTTGGAATTCTGGGGAAGACACCGCCACGTAATGTCGCCCTCACCGTTTGAGGACAGCGCTTGGCAGTGCATGAAAATCGGAGCCGGCCCGGCGCCAATCGAAACGCCCGACGGATGGTTGTTGATTTACCACGGCGTGCTCAACTCCTGCAACGGCTATGTCTACTCCATGGGCGCCGCCTTGCTCGACTTGGACGAGCCTTGGAAAGTGCTGTACCGCTCTCAGCCGTACCTGCTCTCGCCCCAGCGCGATTACGAATGCGTAGGCGACGTGCCGAACGTCGTATTCCCGTGCGCCGCGCTCCACGATGAGGAGACAGGGCGCCTGGCCATCTACTACGGCGCCGCCGACACCGTGACTGGCATCGCGTTCGCAAAGATGGACGAGCTGATTAAATTCGTTAAAGAAAACAGTTGTGTGTGATGTGTGTATCAGGGGATGGCAAAACGTGCTGTCCCCTTCTTACAGTCTCGACACATAAAAAATAAAGCGTGAATAATCTGGCGTAAAAAGTTGCCGAGATTATCGAATTAGAAAAATTCACAGCCCAGATATGTGACAGTTTTGTCGCTTGTTTGGGCTGTTTGCTTTTATGGAGCATCTGAAAAAGATTGATTTACACTACCTTATAAATAACTCCATGGACTAATATTTCACCGTCAGATAGCATCTCATAGTCAATTCCCTGATCCTTTAAACTATCTGCAAATACACTTCTACAAACATCCCCATTCTCTTTAGGTAATCCTTCCCAAAGTTGTTTTGACTGTTCCCTTTCCCAACAAATTATGTATTTCCACAAAGTATTACGATTCTTTTGACTGGTCTCACGATGCCTAACCTTTATTGATTCGATTATCTCATAGGTAATATCCAGAAATGGAAGCCATTCCAAGGCCAAACCTAACCAATAACCGCCATCATTCCTTATCGCAAAAGCCACAAGATTGGTAATTGGAAAATCTTTCCCCTTAACTTCAGGTCGTTTGACAAATTCAATAAACGATTTTGGGTCATATTCCAGAACAGGGAAAACATGTAACCAATTTTCAAAATTTTCTTCAATACGTTGTACGAATCCCGGTTTTACAAATGTCCAAACACCCGATTCAAAACGGACTTCGCTTCCTTTGAATTTAAAAACTCTATCAACCATCATATCAAAAAATTCAGTTCTGCCTTAAGCATTCCTTTTTCGAACTCCCCTACCAAAAAATAGAAGCAAAAGATGACTCACAAAAACAATCAAAGTGACAAGTATTCCGAAGGTTGTCCCAGACATTGATAGAATAAAACACACACCCACGATAGCGGAAGCTCCATACCTGTATTTTGCCTGTTTAGGCAAAATACAAACCAATAATCCAAGCGCTAAAATCAGGCAATAAATCATCCCTAATAAATTTGCCCTCGTAGGAAGATCCGATAAGTGAAGATACACGGAGCAAGAACACCACCCAACAGAGATGAGCACGATAAAGTGTAAAATAAATCGAAAGATCATACTATTTTATTCATAAGGTGTTAAAATAGGTTTTATTTAGACAGTAATTCTAAAAAATACAATCAATATTTAATTTCAATGAAATTAATTAACTTTACGACTAATATAATGGTGTTAATTTTCAATTTTTTTGGCAAACCATACCCAATAGACACCAATAATTAACCATTCAATCAAGTTCACATGAAATACTTTTACGTTCTATTCTTATCCCTTTTTCTTCCGATTTTCGGATATAGCCAAACGAATACATACACAATTACCTTCGAAGATGGCCTCGACGCTGAAGTAACAGTAAAAGACAAACTAAAAAGGCACCCTGAGAATATTATTGGGTTCAGCCCTATAGCCATAGATTTAAAAAGCGGTATCGGATTACTGTTTGGGGGGCTATCATACGATCGATTCATTAACAAACGACGTGATATCTTGCATGCAAAGTATCGGGTGCTCCCATTTAGCTTACATGATGAAGAGGCCAATTCTTTTCTTTCTAACTGAACTTTCGCTCTCCCTGCATTTGGGAGAGCGATTCTTAATGAATATATTTCAGGCCGACCGCAAGGCGTCAAGTTCTTCCATGGCAGCCTTTATCATCTTCAAATACAATTTTGATTTTATCGCAAAGTGATTCAGCTTCTCCTTAACCTTCAGTTTTTCCAGTTTTATGTAGGCGATCATGGAAGCGAAGATGTGGTTCAATTGGGTAATCTCCATCTTTGTGGGAGACTTGCCTAACATCGTGTTTTGCTTGAGCGACTTATGGAACTCCTCGACTTTCCACCGTTTTTGGTAGATCGCTACGATATCCTCGAAAGCCATGTTCTCCCCGTTGGTAACCAGCCATTGTTCCGCGGTCGACCGGTCCCTGTTTGTAAAGACTTGTTTGGCGAGCGTGACAGGAAAATCAACTCCCTTGACCCACACCCGCTTCACTTGACCGCTTTCAATAGGCGCATCCGAAACGTGAATGAATTTGCCCTCGTTTTTGTCCTTTTCGCTCATTGCTATATTCCTGTTGCTCTTCAGCGGGCAAACGAAAACCTTCTTGAGCTTGTAATGAATATACTTCAGCGTATCGCTGGCGGTGAACCACGTATCGAAAAGAATGTACCTGAAAACCAGTTTGTTCAGAAAGTTTAGACGGTGTAAAACTTCCAGTACCATCTCATTTTTCGTTTTCTCGCTTTTACGCTTTTCCTTCCCGTTCTTGTCTATGTATTTCACCGTCTTGTGGACGATCTCATAAGCGACCGGACAGTTAACCGTTTGTCCTTCCACGGTATTGCTCAGAAGAAAGTTAAGGGAGTTGATCCCTTTGACCGCTTTGCCTACAGTATGGTCGAAATGATAAGCTACGATGTCGTTTTCCGAGGAATGAGGCTTGTGGACAATGCAATCGTCGATACTCAAAACCGCCTCTTCGCCCTCAATACTCCTGGCGAAAGACTTCACCTCTTTCCAAAAAGCCTTTTGGTCCATGTCCGGTTGCTTGAGGAGGTCGCTGAAATAATCATGGGGAATCTGATTGTCCAAAGATGCTGAGAGCCCTGTTGAGGTGGCTTGCCCTCGACTGGCAATAAGATAATCCGTGTATAATTCAAATCCGTCTCTCCTTTTCATTTTTCAAAAATCGGTCACTTATCATATAATTTCCAAAATTGCAATAGGAAAGGCGAGCGAAAGGTCAGTTTCTAATTTTGCATTTGACACTGGCTACAGTTGGCCCTTCTTCACAATATCCCGAAAGAAAAGAAGGCGCACCAACTTTTATTGTGACAGACAGAATTTGTTAAGCTCATATAATACATATAATAGAAGAGTAATTATCCACCGGGCAAAAATCCCTATACCCCAAGTCACAAAATATATGTTACGGGGAGGACTCTACTACAAACAAGACTTTAGAGGCCAAGACATTGATCTCGGAAACGAAAGCGGACTCACTATCACCCAGGTCAATACTGGCTCCGTCTTTTTAGGAGTCTCAAGAGTCCGGGTCAACAGTATGGATGTCAGAACGAATAAGTTCCGGAACCAAAAAGGATTCGCTATGCTGAGCTGGTATGCAGATGTTATGTACGCTCCATACATTACCCATAACGGATCCTACTTTTCACCTGACCCAACCCAGCCCAAACAAAGCGCCTCAGAGAGTCCGGTTGGCTTTCGGATTGGATTAAGTGGCAGTGGATCACTCATGACCTCAAGTCGTTTTGGCCAAGGATTCGAATTGGAATATGCGAGAATACCAGGGGTTGGAAAAACCGTCGAAGCCTATACAATGAGCTATAAACTGTTCTTATACAAATAAAACAATCTGGAGTTTCATCCCAATGCGGATATATCAGAACAAGCCAGTGATTATACCGCTGGCTTGTCTTAATCCTTTCAGACCTTATCAAGGGTTTACTGAAAAAGTAAAAACCACAAGATTATCAGTGGATTAGGTAGCTTGTTCCCCTTTCCAAAGCACAGGGAATATTCGTAAATTGGCCTTAGAAAGGACTGAGAGCATTTTTTCCCTTGCACCTATGATCAAGACAAGTTCCTCGCAATTGAGTATAGAAGGTTTTTTGGACCCGGAAATAGGGCGCCTTAACCCGGAAAACAGATGGGTGAAGTTGGCCAACTCCATCCCCTGGGCGGAATTGGGTTTGGTCTACGAATCGAAAATGTCGACGGGCAAGGGCAGTCCGTGCAAACCGGCCCGGCTGGTCATCGGCGCGCTGATCGTGAAGCATAAGCTGAACGTTTCGGACGCCGAGGCGATAGAACAAATCAAAGAAAATCCGTATCTCCAGTATTTCGTGGGACTCGGCTCGTTCACCACGGAAAAGGCCTTTGACCCTTCGCTGTTCACGACGGTCCGCAAGCGGCTCGGGTACGGGGATTTTAACAGGATGAGTTCGCTTTTGCAACACGAGGGGATCCGTATTGCGGAGGGCGATCGGGATGAAGGGTCCAAAGACGGGCATTCCGGGGACGCCGAAGATGACAAGCGGGTTGTCTCCTGCGACGCGACGGTGGCGCCGCAAGAGATTCCATACCCCACGGACCTTGGGCTGTTGGCTACGGCGAGGGTGCAGTCGGAGAAAATCATCGACCTCCTTTGGCCCGTCGCCAGGGATTCCGGTTTATCCAAAAAGCCCCGGACTTACCGGGATAAAGCCCATAGGGAATATGTCGGGGCGACGAGAAAAAAGAGGAAAGGAGCCGAATTCTGGCGCGTGTGCGCACGCCGACAGCTGAATTATCTGGAACGGAACCTACGGCATATCGACAGCCTCATAGAGGCCAACAAGGGCGTTATACGCCTAAAAAGCAGGTTTTTGAAGATTCTGATGGTGCTTCACGAAATCGCCAGGCAACAGTCGCTCATGCTGGAGACCGGTGCCAACAGGGTGGACGGCCGCATCGTGAACGTCTTCCAGCCCCATGTCCGGCCGATAGTCCGGGGCAAAAACGGAAGCGACACCGAGTTCGGCGCCAAATTGTCCGTAAGCCTTCACGAAGGCTATTCCTATCTGGACAAGGCGCAATGGGACGCTTACTACGAGGGTGACGCGGAAGTGATCCGCGGGCACATCGACAGTTTCGGGGAGAGAAACCCGGAAATGAAGCTCGGCAAATTCGTCGGGGACAAGATTTACGGAAACAGGAACGCCCGGCAGACCATGTCCGGCGCGGGTGTGGAATTCGTGGGCTCCCCGTTGGGAAGGCCTCCCTCAAGTCCCGAAAAAATCAGGGAACGCAAGGAAAACCGGACGCTTCACCAACGGCACCGGAGCAGGGCGGAAGGAAAATTCGGGGAAGTGAAACGGGGACACGGATTGGACAAAATACAGGCAAGGAGAGCGGACACTTCGCTTTCATGGATCGCCTGCATTTTCTTCGTGGCCAACTTGAAAAGATTTCAGAGCGAAATCTTTTTTGACCTTGTTTTCTTGAGCTGGAAATACGGGATATGGCTTCAAGACGGCGAAAAGAAACAGGAAAAGACTGTCTGGCAAAATATCCTAGCTGGGTAGCCCTCTGGGCTTTTTCAGTAAACCCTATCAAGGGGCCCACCTTTCCCCGCATAACTACCTACGCAAATACATTTTTGCATTTTTTAAACTTCAAAGCCTTCAACCAATGAAGGTGAACATATCATAAAAACTATAAAACCGCTATCTCATTGAGTCAAAACACTTTTAACTTAACCACCAACAACTTCTCTTTAGTTTTAATTTAAATGTTTTAGCATTGTCATTATTTTATTTTATAAAATATTTTTGATATTACATTTATACTTTTTAAATCTGTAGAGCTGAAATACGCAGGCCTAACTAAACAGCACTCCATTTATTTTCAAAATATAAATAAACGAATTCAATCAACTGTAATAATTCTCCATTATACTATTTACAAAAACCTACTTCAATGAAGAAAACAGCATTATTGCTCGCTCTTTTTCTATCCGCTACTGTCCTCAGGGCCCAAAAGGTCTACAAGCCGGACCACGCGGATCTGGACACACGTCCTTTGCCGGCGTGGTTTGGACAGGCTAAGTTCGGCATCTTCATCCACTGGGGACCTTACTCCGTTCCCGCTTGGTCGCCCAAAGGCACTTATGAGGAATGGTATCAGTATTGGCTACAGACCGAGGGGATTTTCGGAAACGGAGATTTTTCCGGTAAGGAAATTCCCGACATGCAGTCGAAGCTCTACGGCGAAAGCTCCTCTTATTATGATTTCGGACGACAGTTCAAGGCCGAACTTTATGACCCCGCGCAATGGGCCAAACTGTTCAAAAAAGCCGGGGCCAAATACGTAATCCTCACCTCCAAACACCACGACGGATTCACGCTTTGGCCGAATAAAGAGGCCGGCAACGCCCGTAACTTTAAATGGAACAGCGTGGATATAGGCGCCAAGCGCGACCTTGTAGGAGACTACATGAAAGCCATGCGGAGCGAAGGCCTAAAAGCCGGCCTGTACTTCTCGTTGCTGGAGTGGTATCACCCATGGTCTAGACAAGGCATGTTTGACAAATTTGTGGACCGCCATATCCATCCCCAATTCAAGGATCTGGTGACCAGATACTCCCCCGACCTGATCTATGCTGACGGCGAATGGGGCCATTCTGCCAAAGAGTGGAAAAGCGAAGAGCTTTTGGCGTGGCTTTACAATGAGTCGAGCGCCAAGGACCACGTGATCGTCAACGACCGCTGGGGGCGTGGCGACCGGCATAAACACGGCGGGTACTACACTACGGAATACGAGGTTCACGGCGTAAAAGGAGACCATCCGTGGGAAGAAATCCGGGGTATGGGACTCTCGTTCGGTTACAACCGTATGGAAGATCTCGAGGACTACAATTCCTCCAAAACCCTTATCCTGATGTTGGCCGATATAGTAAGCCGCGGCGGAAACCTCTGCCTTAATATCGGTCCGCGCGCCGACGGCAAAATTCCGGTAATAATGCAGGAACGCCTTACCCAGATCGGCGCTTGGCTTAGCGTAAACGGCGAAGCCATATACGGTACAAAAAAATGGTCGACACCCATACAGTGGTCAAAAGGTAGCCGTGACTTTGACTTTAAGGCCGGCGGGAAAAAATATATCGAAGGCGATTATATCTTAAAGCAAACCGTGGATCCAATTCCCGGAAAAGCCGTAAAGGAAGTCTTTTTTACGAGCAAAGGCGACGCCCTCTACGCTATTATCCCTAAATGGAGGAAAGGCAAGGTTACCCTCAAAAACGTTACCGTCGCCCAAGGAGCCAAAGTCACTCTTTTGGGAGCGGACAAAAAAGCCAAATTCAGACAATCGGGTAAGAATCTGGTAATCGACATGCCCGATTTTGACCCCGAATGGAACCTTCCGCCGGAAGCGTATGTAATTAAAATATCAAAAGTGCGGAGGCAAAAAAACACGATCTAACTACCAGAAACACTGGCTGACACAATAGAGGTATCGTATCCATGCGATACCTCTTTTGGTTGATCCCCAACCTTACGCTCGCCGACCAAATTCAACTAAAAAACCACACCAGCTCTCAAGGTCCTCTACTAACAGAGAATCAATATCAAGCGCAGAATCGACCAACCCTTCTTTCCCGGATTTAACAGTAAAAAATGGATACCTCCGGAAAATCCCTAAAATCTGTTTATCCTGACAAAGCCTATCAGCCACGCTTTTATCACCGCTTTTCACCCAAAGACGTTTCCTAAACGGCAAAAACAACCTTGGTAACATCCCGGTTCGGACTCCAATTTCAAACACCGGAAGATCTTCGTCATAAATCTTTATTTCCAGCGAATTACGAAACCCGCCAACTCCGACCGCATAAACCCTTCGTTCCACAAATCCTATAGAGACTCGGAAATCTTTAAAAACCAAATTCGCTTTCGCCTCTCGTTTTCTTCCACCCACAAATGACCTTTCACTTTTCGAATAATCACCCTTATTCCGCTTTGTAAATTGTTCTAGAGCATTTAGATCCATAGGAAATCCTTTACGATAGACTCAAACCAACTTTAACTCTATTATTCCTCAAAGAAATATCCGGCTCATCTATTTCCTCATGACAACTAATCTCTCCTAGACAAATTCCGATTTCACTTAATTTTCTTAGAAGGCCCCACAGGTCATCCTTTGTTAAATAAAACTCCAAGGTTTGCGTCTTATCAAGTAACAGGTTTTCGTAAATCAAACTCAACTCTCTAACCGAATATCCTGTGACAGATTCCCCAATCAACAGATTTACAAATTTAGCCTTGGTCCCCCTTTCATCGGAACCCAAAAGTTCAACCCATTCCATAATTACAAAAATTCACATTGATAGCTTTCTATAAACCCAAGATAGGTAGTAGAGCACCTTTTAGATAAACAGTATCATTTATCAATTTACTTCCTCATCGTTACTCTCACTTATACATTTCCCGGAAAACAGGGAGGTCGAAAACCCAGAATCTCTTTAGCTTGGCACAATTACTAAAAAAAGCACCATGAGGGACTTAAAACACGTTTTAATCGCAATCCGCCGGCTGGAAATGGCGCAACAGGAATACGAAAAAAGCGGTGGCTTGGTATTGCAAGCCAAACGAATCGCCACTGCCTACGACAAGCTACAGAAAATTTTGGAAGACTTTATCCATTATTGTGATGAAGAGCATAGAGAAGAAGGCATCCGGTTTTTATTCCATATCGAAGATTGGCAAGTGCAGTACAATCATTCTATGAACCATGCGCCCCGGAGCGTAATGGATACGATAAAGCTTAACCTGTTTAACCACTCCATCCCGTACCCAGAAGAATGGGTACAGAAAATACAAAGTGAATTCGACGAACCCGGCTGGCATAATGACACACCATCCTGGTAAATCCTCTAAACTATAGGGTTTTGTATTTCTTTAGGGTTAAAATCATCGACACTACCAGTTTCCAAGCTCATGACAGCGCCTACAGTGATGCCTAAACCTTATCCACTCCAAAAAATATAAAAAACAGCAATAGGATAAAGCCTTAGTCCACGGTCAAACCCATTGAACTTTAGCCCGAAACATTTTTCAAAAGCCCTTCGCTTAACAAAAAATTAAAATTTGGCTTTAAAAAATTAATTGATAACTTTACGGCATAGCGTACAACAAAAGGGCGAGTAGGTTTGGACACTTTCGTTTCCACACCCTCGCTTTTTTTATGCCCTTTAAAACCTAACGCACTCGTCCAAATCGATCAGCCTGTGCTGAACAGCGTACAGCACCAGTCCCGCCACGTTTTTCGCCCCCGTTTTCAGCAATAGATTGCTTCTGTGGCCTTCCACCGTCCTTTTGGTTATAAACAGCTTATCCGCAATCTCCTGAGCCGTACACTGCTTACAGATCAGTTCCAGCACTTCCACTTCCCGCTCCGACAACATACTCTCCGGCTCCAGCTTCGGCCCCGGCGCTTTTGACGACACTTGCTTGCGAATCACGTCCATTTGCTCAGGTAAGAAAAAGTAGCCATTGTCAGCAATGCCTTTTATCATATCATACAACACATCCGGCGACACTCCCTTCGGCGCAAAGGCGCTCACCCCCGACTTGAGCATATAGCCCATAAACGTTTTCTTGTAATGTGACGAGACTACCGCTATCCGGATATCCTTATATTTCTCCCTCATCACTTCAATAGTCGAAAGACCGTCCATTCCTGTCATACGAAGATCAATCATCAAGATATCGGGCAATGTTTCGGCCTCCGCCAATTTCTCCAACAGTTCACCTCCGTCATTGGCCGTAAGCGATACCCTGATATCAGGCTTTTGCTCAAAAAAACCTTTCAACAGGCTCACAAAAAGAGCCTCGTCATCTACCAATGCTAGTGTTATCTTTCCCGAATCCTCCGACATATTCCCTTTATCTGAATAATGATTTTTTCAATATAATCCGAAACGCACTTTCCAAAGAGCTTAAAACAAAAAAACCTGTCGTTTTCGCCAAAAAACTCACATCACCCAAAACGTTACGTATTTACTTATCAATTATAGCCTTCAAAATACCACCAAGGCCATTTTCTTTTGGCTTAAGTGTGGTTCAGCTATAGGTAAATATACTTGTACTTCGATTAAAATAACTGGAAAACCGAAAATCACTACTTGGTTCCACTCCAAAAGACACACGCTTTTCCCATATGATACTATTCGTCCAAAACACCTATAACAGTTATCTTTAAGCTTTTATATAACAGACTCCACTTTAGGTTTCTCCTCTGATTTAAGTTCGCATACAAACGCCATCACAAAACAAGTTCCTCCGCCATTATTCGACCGGAAACGGAATTCCGCATTTATCGATTGTGTCCTCAACTCAATGTTTTTCATTCCCAAACCTTTGGATATCTTGGGAGCATTAAAGCCTCGCCCATTATCACTCACCACACAAGATACCAGCCCCTGAGCCGAAACCCTGGTCAATATTCGAATAGCGGAAGCGTCAGCGTGCTTAACGGTATTGTTCACCAATTCCTGTAATATTCTAAAAACCTGAAGCTTCTGACTGTCTTTCCATTCCAGCCCAGACTCACTATGCCAGAGGTCTAAATCAAAACGCCCCTCCAACGGTCCTGCAAAATCTTCCACCAATTCGCCGAGCGTTGCTTCTTCCAACATAGGCGGTTTAAGGTCGTGCGATAACCGCCGGGCCTGCGTAATACAGTTGCTCAAGAGCGTCTTCTGGTCAACGCCCCCTTGCGGAGCGTACTGCGCCATCAGTATCACATTGAGCTTAGAAATCAGTCCGTCATGTAGCTCCGACGCTATCCGGGAGCGCTCTCTTTCCTGCACCTTCACGCTGTCCTTAAG
Organism: Fulvitalea axinellae; assembly: GCF_036492835.1. Lineage (GTDB taxonomy): Bacteria > Bacteroidota > Bacteroidia > Cytophagales > Cyclobacteriaceae > Fulvitalea > Fulvitalea axinellae. Next base: position 75,015 of record NZ_AP025320.1, read on the forward strand.
CAATTGCTTCTGATAGTCAAGCCTAACCAGCGCTGTTCTTTCCCTCTCAAAGAGAATACGCTTAAAATAAATCCGCGTAAATGCTACGACACTGCCCGCCAGCAACACTACGATTCCCAACGCCATGCTCAGCCAAAGCGCAAACGTTTCCGGGTTCTGCCAGTCCGCCATATATGAAAGATGATATGAGAATAGAAAAATACCGTAACCAGCAGATAAAACTGCCAAAATGCCCGAACCAAGTCAAGATGTTCGTTAACCAGAAAGTTGACCGAAAGACTGATCAGACAACTCACCGAAAAATATCCCAACACACTGGCATTAAGCCTCATTTCGGCCGGGGTAGGGCGAATCTTGCCTCCCACCGCTTTTCCGATAAACATCAGGCCATACCCCATAATGGCCAGCGATGAAATCACTTTGCCATAAGAGCGGTATTCTTCCACGGCAAACAAATTGCCGAGAAAGATAGTATCGACGATTATCAGAACAACTATCCCGACAATCACAGCTAAAAAAATCTTTGAGTCCGACCTTAACCAGTGCTTATAATACAGCACCGAAAAGATCAACAACTCAAAAAAACCCAATATAGGTAGCAGGAAAAGGTTATCTCCCACGTACCTCGATGTCAGGTCGATAAGACACGACATTAGCATAAACGCTGAAAGCCATTTGGATGCCATATCCAAATGCTTAAACGAGTATGCAGCGACAACTAAGCTCAGCCAAAGTACTACCGGGGGCAGTAGGCTAGTTACTTCCCAAATCTGAGCGGCATTCATACTACAAGAATTTAATACTCTTGTGAAAATACATATTCTGTCAGTTTTTTATACAATGAAATAAAAATATATCCTCTTGTTCCGAAAGGAAGGAAATCACTTAAAAACACTGGTATTCGTACACTAATTTACACAAAGCATAAAAAAACCACACTAAAATTGTATTAATCGAAATTAACTAACTTGTTTTAATACAAAAAAATACAAATCAGATAAAATTTAAATGATAAGATTTTCAGAAAAAAAATGAATTAGAGCCATAGCCCAGATGTGAAAATGATCCTATACTATCAAAATGGCGCAGAGACGATGTAAAACCCGCCTCTACGCCAAAGTTATAGTCCACTTTTTATGGAAGTAAAGGGTTGTCAATCAGGTTAAAACTATTAATCTCCTCTTCTGAACCGAACGGAGGTATTGGCTTCGTCAAATCTGTTATCGGGTCCTCCTCCTGAGGACTACCACCACCAACACTTTCCAACACCTTCTTATTCTTACCCCAAAATATCAACTCACCCTCATAATCGGTATCATGCGAGGCTTCAGGATCAATCTTTTTTAGACCAAACGTGGCAATGATTCTATTGTCTTCCGTCTCAAAAATATCCGCAAAATCAGCAAATGGCACTTTAAAAATACGATATATTCCGCAGTTAAACCCTTGATGTCCATCAGGGCTGTGCTCGGCACATTTCTCTTGAACCCAAACCGGCATCATCATCTGCCAAACAAGATTTCTGGTCACAGCTTGCCTAAATGTAAGTTCATTGTCAAGGTCCGCAAGACGGGGCCCCGCCATCGGCAATTCGTTATAAGCGGTAAAATTATCGTAATCATAGACCCCGATATGGTTTGCCTCGGAACCGTCACAAGCATCCCTTTTGTCATTATTGCTATCAACCACAATAAACTTCAGGCGATCTTCCCTACCGTCTATTCCGAAATAAATATGCATATATTCCGAATTCGTACCCTTCCACTTTTTTTCCCAGTCTTTCTTCGGAATCACAAAATGGTTTCCCTGAGACAAATACCTAGTCACAGCCTTCGGGCTATGTCTAAGGCCATTCCACAATCCGGTCGCTTGGCGGTACTGCTGTACGGTATACACCGTATCTGTCACTGGTTTTACAGAAGTCATTATAATTTGGTTTATCGATAAAAAAGATTCCACTCTGGCTAATCAGCTCAAGTGGATAAAAACAATTAAATCTATGACCTAAAGATAAAATCACAAAAATTAATCTTCATTATCGTAAATATAAACTCAAAATAATCACTCTACATGTAGTGAATGTTTTCGGAAAAAAACAATAAAAAACCCATAACTCGCTTCCTGAACAGAAACAAACTATGGGATTCTTTCCGATATAAAAGGAACGGATAGTTATTCCGTTTACACCAAAACTAGTATTCTTATTTTGGGTTCCCGACTCCTTTTTTAAAATTTCTCATTGAAATAATATTCGATCAAAACCTGGCGAGCCTTGATTCTATCCTCTACCTGTTTGTTATCAACAGAGTCTGACGCCCCGACATATGACGAGTTCAACGAAAAATCATCAAATTGCCCAGCTTTGCCAAACAAGTTCACCCCAGCGTCGAAATACTCCGCATCCGACAATGCCAGATTATATACAGTGGGGAATATATCTTTGTGTGAACCGAATCTTTCGGTGTTCACTTCCAGCTTTTCGCGTAACTTCTTCGGAACGTACATATACAATGGAACACCGTATTTGGCCATCAAGTCATTGTACTTGTCATAGTTCACAAGGTTACGGATATTATGGTCGCCCGTAGCCACCACTATGGTGTTTTCCGCAAAAGGGGAAGCCTTCAGTTGATCCATAAACGCCCCCAAGCAATCGTTGGCGTATTGGTAGGCCGTCAGGCATTTTACTGCCATTTCCTCAGATTCCACCAACACGCTTTTCAAATCTTCTGGCAAGGCGATAGGATAAGCCTTGTAATCGTCGGGAAGTTCGTAAGGCGTATGGTTGTTTGTTGTTTGGGCAAATACAAACTGAGGCTGACCGTTCCCTCGCTCCAATTGCATAAATATCCTATCGAACAGATATTGGTCATACGCACCCCAGGTCGGATTTTCCTTGGAGCCTTCCACGTCTTTCAATATCGCCGATTTACCGATGGCTTGGTCAAAATAGTTCTTAGGCAACATCTCATCAAGATGGCGCCAGCCTACATAACCGCCGCTGATAAAGCTACTATAATAGCCGGCCCGAGAAAACGGATAAGCTGCCGATGATTCAAATGTCTTGAAGCGATGCGGTGTGGAGCTAATCGGCGTAAACGGAGCAGTAATGGCCAAGCGTTCCAAGCTTCCGATAGTCCCGTTTTGCCCGGAAAGGAAATTCCTGAACACGATATCCTCTTTCATGTGCTTGTCCAAACGCCCCAGTACGTTCGTCTTCTCACTTTGGAAATCAATATAATGGTTGCCCATCCCTTCCATCATCACAAAAACAACGTTTGGTTTTAAGACTTCCAATAATGAGTCCTTCGCCGTGCGGGCAAACATCGTCTTTACGATATCGTCGCCCCTGTTTTCTCCAAAATAGACTTCCGAAGCCTTGCCTACACTTTTATATCCAAACTTAGCCAATAGCTTCGCAGGATCGGTTTTCTCTCGGGTATTGTCTTTGGCGCCAGCCGCTTTTATAAAGGTAAACAACCCGTTCGGCGCTACGGTATTTACAAATGCGTTATCCGATACGGAAGCGTTCTTGACCTGTAACGGGAAAGTTCCCAAAGAACCACGGAGACACACGAACACAAACAGCGCGAAGCCCAAGAACACGCCCAAACTCTGAAGAACGTTCGAAGTATAGCGCTTAGTCTCCGTACTGAATATCTTTCTCAAGGCAATATTGGCCACCACCACTGTCGTAATCGTCAACAATACCAAACGTATAACCGGATGGTCGGTCCACATACTCGTAAGCACGGCTGAGGTATCGTCCTCAACCAGCCCGAAAGCCAATACGTTAATATGCGATTGGAAAAAGGCGTAAAACTGTTGGTCACAAACCAATAAGGTCGTAAACACGAAAAAGGCGAAGGTCAGCCAGACAACCGAAGCCCGGTTGGCGAACTTCAAATACGCTTTGCTTCTTGTAAACATCAAAGGCAAAATCAGCAGTACCAACGGAAGGAATCCGTAGGTAACAGCCTGTGCGTCAAAACGTAATCCTTGAGCGAATGCCTTAAGCAAATCGGGAGCGAACCCCGTTACTACATCCCAACCGCCAAAACGCAAAACATACACCAGCCGGGCCACCACAAAAAGGCCCATAGCCAGCCCAAAGGCCTTAAAGTATTTGATCACTTGGCTCAGGAAGGGATCCTTCACCGTTCTTTCCCTTAATCTCATTCCGTATCTGTTTCGGTTTTATCCGATTAGTTTATTTTCAACCTTAAATGTACAGACAGGACACGCCCTGTCTCTACTGATCATTTCCGATAAAAGGTATTAACCTCTCCCAAAGCGGCATTAATCGTTTCCGCCCTGATGTTCTCGTTCAGCTCATTCATGTCCCGATCATAGATCTCGTAATTTCCGGTAGGAAACGTCACCGTAATACGGTCATCTTCCACTACTCCGAAGTTGTCGTAACTCCCGGAAATCAGCCAATTTCGGCTCGCCCTGCCAAACAGATCTTTGCCGAAGGCATAATCCGAAGCCAGATTTTCACAACCCAACCAACGTGCCATCAGCGTCGGCACCACGTCGTAGTGCGTAGTCATTCTGCTGATCTTTTGAGGCGCTCTTCCCGGCCATTTCACTATCAGCGGCACACGGATCTGGGCATCGGTAAAATTGCTTCCATGCCCCCAGTAATTCTGTTTATTGTCATTAAACTCCTGCCCATGATCGCCCGTGATTATCACGATAGTATTGTCCGCAAGCCCTTTGTTTTCCAAATCGGCAAATACCTGTCCCAAGAGCTTATCATCATAGTGTACAGTATTTTTGTAGAGATTAAAAAACGGCTCGGGGTCCGTGTCATTGTCCAAAGCCAAGTAATTAGGCTCTTTCCAAGCCGGCAAAAACGGTTGTTCGCCTTCTGGATGACTATAGCCGTGTGGGCCGTCATAGAACAAAAATCCGAAAAACGGCTTCTTGCCTTTTGTCCCCGCACGCTCCGCAGTAAACTCTTTCCATTCTCGGGTAATCTGACGGTCACGTCCCCACACTACGTTCGGCTCTGCGTTTTCGGTACGCAAACGCAAGGAATCGAACCCGGCGAACACAGTCTTGTCAAAGGCCGGACTTGTCAACGCAGCCGACGTAAAGATGCCCGCCTCATATCCTCTTTTCCTTATTTCAGACATCAAAATGGCTTCCGTCCCGGTACTCTTCATTGCGTTCCAGTACAGGCTAGGCAGTCCGTAAAACAACGAGAATATACCGCCACGCGTACCGTTTGATCCGCTATAGTGCTTATCAAACACCACAGCGCTGTCGGCAAAAGCGCTGAGATTAGGCATAATGGCCGAATCCAGCATATCATATCGCCAAGAATCGATACTGATCAGCAACACATTAAGAGAATCGGCCGAAGCACCGAAGGCCAAATCTTTTTTAGGGTAAACCAAATCCGTAGACGCAAGCCCTACTCCCACGTCAGAAGCGTTTTTGCGCGCCTCTTCCTGGTCCACTATTCCCCATTTATAAAGGTCTTTGCTGGCCGTAAGCGGATAATAAAGCGGGAAAAACCTCGCCACTTTTGTTATCGGGCGATAGTAAGAAGCGTCAGCCACGGCATGCATCAAATGCGAAGCCACCATAAACGACAGCAACAGACCGAATAATACGCCCCCGAAACGGAGTCGGCGGTACAAAGCCAGTCTCCAAAACACCTCCGCAACGATAAATACGGCTACCAAAGCTCCCAATATTCCGCCAATGGCGAGAACATATGACATTGCGGAAAACTGGAAAATATCGCCGGCCGCACCACCGAAAAGCAATCCGAGCACAAAGCCGTTGATATGGTAACGGTATTGGGCGAATATGGCCGCGTCGGCCAACAAAACGGCGTCCACAAACACAGTGGCCAATACCGTTAGTGATATCACCAGCCACTTTTTGGGCAAAACGAGCGTTACAGGCAGGCTCACCAACAGAAAGGGCAAGAAAGCCATCACGCTAAAGTGTCCCGCCGTAGTCAGGGCCACATAGAGCCAAGCCCAACCCGTATCCAAAGTCCCCATATGCTCGGCAAAGCGCGTCCCGATCAGGGTCATCACCAAACCGTTCAGCAAGCAAAGCCAAAAGGCCCAATACAACAGCGCCTTTCGCGGCTGTTTCTTATAAAATACTATTCCTACAGATTTCTCCATCATCAATATTTAAAAAACCACCACCTGGGGTAACCCTCACATAACGAAAAGGTCGCGCAAATTTAGCAAACCTTTCCGAAGGAATTTCCCACAGGTACCGCTTTAACCGGAATTTGTTGAATGCTATGCCCGAAAAAGCTAGTTTCGAGTAAACAAACGAGTCAAAAAACGTCTGCGGGAACACTTTCCCGACCTCTATCGAATGATTTTTCACTCAATAACAGCGCTTTGGTTCAATTGCTGTTGGAAATACCCAAAGGGAATCCGCAACAACAGAAACTTAGGCTCTGTAAGCGCATAACCACCTCAAGACTATTTATTGCTGGCGCAAACGGTCCGCACACACTCCAACTTCCCCATAGCCTTGGGTGTCGAAGAAGAAAAAAGAAAACCGTATCCAAATATGAGTTTGAAAAGAAAAAATCCATTACTGAACGAGTTTGATACCCCTTTCGGCACAATCCCGTTCTCATTGATCCATCCCGAACACTTTTTGCCGGCCCTGAAAGAGCGGATAGCCGAGGCCAAAGAAAGCCTTGTCATCATCAAAGACACCGCAGAGGCCCCTACATTCCAAAACACCATAGAACCGCTGGAGCGAATAGGACGCGACGTGCATTTGGTTTCTTCCGTATTCTTCAATCTTAATTCGGCAGAGACCAGCGAGGAAATCCAGACCGTAGCTCAGGAGTTCTCCCCTATCCTGACGGAATACTCAAACGATATCCTTCTCGACCCGAAACTTTTCGACAGGGTAAAAACGGTTTTCGAAGCCGAAAAGAACAACCCCTCACTGACTCCGGAACAAAAAACTTTGCTGAAAAAAAGCTATAAAGGCTTTGTGCGTAACGGGGCGCTTTTGGGCGAAGAGGAAAAAACGAAGCTCAGGGAAATCGACAAAAAACTATCGCAGCTTACGCTCAAATTCGGCGAGCATGTGCTTCAAGAAACCAACGACTACGAGTTAGTAATCGACAACGAAGACGACATGGCCGGCTTACCCGGATTCGTGAAGGAAGCGGCGGCCGAAACGGCCCGCCACCGAAACCACGAAGACAAGTGGGTATTTACGCTCGAATTCCCTAGCTACATCCCATTCGTCACTTACGCAGATAACCGTGAATTGCGTAAGCAGATGACCATCGCAGCCGGTTCCAAAGCCTTCCGCGACAACGACCGCAACAACGAGGAAATTGTTCGCCAAATAGTAAACCTTCGGCTAGAGCGCGCCAAAGTATTGGGTTACCGCTCCCACGCCGACTTTATCTTGGAAGAGCGCATGGCAGGAAGCGCCCAGCAAGTGGACGAGTTTCTGGACGAACTTCTGAAAAAAGCCAAACCCGCCGGCGAACGCGACGTGGCCGAAGTGGCTGACTTCGCCAAAAAGACTGACGGCATTGACCAACTTCAGCGCTGGGACTGGGCTTATTACGCCGAAAAGCTCAAAAAAGAGAAATTCGATATCAACGACGAAATCCTGAAGCCGTATTTCCGTTTGGAAAAAGTGGTTGACGGCGTATTCGAAGTAGCCCAAAAGCTCTACGGCCTTACTTTCACGGCCAACAAGGACATTCCGGTCTACCACCCCGACGTTACCGCCTACGAAGTAAACGACGCTAACGGAAAACACTTGGCCGTATTCTACGCCGATTTCTTCCCGAGGGCCACTAAGCGTAACGGCGCTTGGATGACCAGCTTCAAAGGGCAGTACGTTGAGAACGATAGCGAGCATCGCCCGCACGTGTCCATCGTTTGCAATTTCACCAAACCAACGGCCAGTACACCGTCGTTGCTTACGTTTAACGAGGTTACCACACTGTTCCATGAGTTTGGCCACGCCCTGCACGGCATGCTCGCCAACGGTACATATGAGACTCTCAGTGGCACCAACGTTTTCTGGGATTTTGTGGAGCTTCCTTCCCAAATTCTCGAAAACTGGGCTTACGAGAAAGAATGTCTCGACATCTTTGCCAAACACTTCGAAACCGACGAGGACATCCCCGCCGACCTGATCCAGAAGATCAAAGACAGCGCAGTGTTTATGGAAGGTTACCAGTTCGTCCGCCAAATCAGTTTTGGCCGTCTGGACATGGCTTGGCATAACCGTACGGAGCCTTTCGAAGGCGACGTTTACGGATACGAAGGCTCCGCCATGGAAGCCACGGAACTACTCCCGAAAGTACCCGGAACAAATATGTCCTGCTCGTTTTCGCATATTTTCCAAGGCGGGTATTCAGCCGGTTACTACAGCTACAAATGGGCTGAAGTATTGGAGGCCGACGCTTTCGAGCATTTCAAAGAAAAAGGCATTTTCGACAAAGACACCGCCGAGAAGTTCCGCAAAAACATACTTTCCGCCGGAGGATCGGAACACCCCATGACCCTTTACAAAAGGTTCCGGGGCAAAGAGCCCGACGCTGAAGCGCTACTCCGCAAAGCCGGACTTTCCAACTGATCTTCTATAGACATAAAAGCAAAGCACTAAAAAACCGGTCGGTATTTCCGTCCGGTTTTTTTAATGCGTTAAAAAGATACGCTTTATTTCTTATCCACCACACTTCTCATTATACATCCGAACAATAACATGGATGTCTTCTCGTCTTAAATCCCCAGCGCTGATCAACAGCGCCAAGCCGGGACAATCATTAAAAAACTCAGTCATTTTTTCCGTAAAAGACCAGTTGTAAGGCACTTTAAAACTCGTTGCCCCTCTATTCAATATAAATTCCTCTATATCGTAAGTCCCGCCAGCTGTAGCGCCATCCTCAGTTTGCGTAGCGCTAGAATAATAACTGTACAAACGCAAAGCGCCATCTTCTTTCAATCTCAGAAAAATCCGGGAATCCGTAGCGAACACGCTCCCCAAACCCAGAGTATTACTGACGGACATCATTCTTATTTCTTTGGAATAAAACCTGAAACAGATTTCCTCGGCGTTTCGAGGCCTTAGCATTCTGCGTTTCCCATTTCCGTCAATATACCTTATTCTCGACTGAATCCGGCGGTAAAAAGACCGGTCAAGGGAATCCGCTACAGGAAAGATAAAAGTTACCGCAACAGTATCGTCGCCGTTTATGATAACGCCGTCAAACTTCTTGGCTTCGGCCACAAACGACAAACACAATCCGATCAAGTATAGCAAAAAAGCCCGCTTCATTCACGATCAATTTAGATCTATCTGGTCTAATGGATAAAGTTCCTTAAATCTAATACCAATTCAGATTTGGCTGTTCCTAGACGACAAAATCCAGATCCGACTCTACAAAAAATTCCTTCGTCCAGATTTTATCCATGAAATTAGGATTAACTATGGCAATATAAGGCTTTATCCGGTTTTTCAGGATTATACCGCCAAACATAAAAAAGCAACAAACCTCTCAGCCCGTTGCTTTCTCAACTTATTGTGCTCGCGTTATTCACTTTTATGAACGCCGTAAACCGAAAATACTTGCCCGATTATCTTCCAAATTCCGAAAAAAATTAATGCGGTTCCGGCACCTTTTCAGCGACATCGGTTTCCGAACCGGAAATCCGAATTCCCTGGACAATATTATATCGATTTAGGCTTAAATATTTGTCTTGAATCAAGTGAGATAAATAAAGGGCGACGTGATTTTATTATGAGACAAAATCACTAATAACCAACCACTTGAATAAAAACACACGTACACAAAGCACGCTTCGCCCTTTATCTCACTCCAATTCCACTATTCCTCCTCAGCCGAGTTTCTCAAGGCCGACAAAACCGCATAAGCGTTGTCGGTCAAGATGACGGTATTGGCCACATCAAAGTTTCTAGAAATACTGACCGCCGTATATCCGTCTTGGCTAATGCCCGGATTTACGGCCCGAAGCCGGAAAACGTAGCCTTGTCCTTCACGCTTTTGTTCCACCAAATAATCCTTGTTGTCTAGCTGGACAATAGCTTCGTCCGGAACCGTCAAACGGCGGGCGGTAGCGGTAGCTACATTGGCTTTCACATTCATTCCCGGCAAAACCTTGCCTGAGCTTTCTTCTCCCAAACTGGCGTATACAGGAACGGTCTTGTCCTCGCCGGCCACTTTTCCGATCAGCATCACCGTTCCGCCGTACTGCTTGCGCCCGCCTCGGGCCAATGAGAAACGTATGCTTTGCCCCTCTTCCAAACCCGGAAGATCGCTTTCGAACGCGCGGAGTGAAAGCTGGCGTTTTTCCTTGTCCACCACGGCAAAGAGAACGTCCTCGGCCTTAACGTAAGCGCCGCGCTTCACTTTGCTCTCGGAAATAAATCCGGCGATAGGCGAATAAACCCTGCCCGTAGAGCTGATATCGCCACGGCGAACCGACTTAAGATCGATGCCGGCCATACGGATCTTTTTCTCCAAACCAGCCGTACGAGCTTTCGAAGTCTCATACTCCGACACAACGCGCTGGTAAGTCTTCTCGGCGTTCACGTCTGCCTCGCGCAATGCGGACTGACGCTCAAACTCCGCCTTCAGAAACCGTGTCCGGCTTCGGCTTTCGAGATATTCCTCCTGCATAGTCACGAACTCGGGATTCTCCAACACGGCCAAAACCTCTCCTTTGCGGACAGCCTGCCCGGCCAATCTGCCCGGCGAGCGCAAATACCCGCCAAAAGGCGCCGACACCAAAGCTTCGCCCTCCGGCGAAACGCTGACACGGCCGTTCAGCTTTACGGGAGCGCTGATCTCCCGCTCAGTCACTTTCCCTGATTTCAAACCAGCCAAGTTGTACTGCTCGGCGTTAAAGTTTACGGGAGTCTGCTCCAAAGGCAATTCGGCCATACCGGAAGTGTCCTGACCTTCCGAAGAAGAATTCTGGCAAGCTATAGCTCCGGAAAGCGCCAACACCGATACCAGCAATCTATATTTTATGGAAAATTTCATGTCTCTATTTTTTAGTCGTTACTTTTTAGGAATGGAGAGAGAATAAACCTCTTATGGGTATTAGGTATCAGGTATTAAGTATTAGGTACTAGGTGCATCCAGTGAAATAGCTTATGTTTAAACCGAAGAGTGTTTGAAGATTTAACCTGTTGATTTATTCGGTTTTAGATAATCCTCGAGCAGTCTCTTTACTATTTACTTTGTACTACTTAGGTGCTGTCCTGATAAATGGAATTTCATCCTTGGGCCCAGACAGGGCGTTTATTCTCTAATTGTCCTTTAATTACTTCTTGCCCACCAGTTTTTCCACATCAATAACAGAGCGGTTATAGGCAAAAAGCTCATCCAGATAAGCGGACTGAATCTCCAAAGCCAGATTAAGGTTCTGAAGGTGTTGCGTATAGGAAATATCTCCGCCCGCAAAGGCCTTCGCCGATTGATCCAGAATCAAATCGGCTTGCGGAAGGGCCTCTTCCTGATAATAATCCACCGTGTTGCGCTGTTTTCCGTACTCTTGCGCCAGAGCCTTCAGTTCTCCTTCCATACTTTGGCGAGCGGTAGCCAAACTGTTCTCGGCCATGCGTTCCTTTACTTTGGCCGAACGCACTTTGGCGCTTCTTCCGCCCGGAAACAGGGGTATCGCCAAGCCCACTTGGTATGTGCCGAAACGGTCGCCGGAAGAATATGTGCCTCCGCCAGAGTTGGGCGTATCCTTAAAAGTCTGACTGCTGTAGCCAAACGTTATCTCGGGCATATAATCCTGACGCTTGGTTTTCACTTGCTGGGAACTGACCTCTTTTTCCTGTTCCAAATACTGAAGCAGTGGATTAGCGGCCAAGGCTCCTTCCCCTTCGGGAATATCCAAATCCTCGCGACGCATTTGGCTATCGGCCAAAAACAGTGGGTCTTCCGTTTGTAACAAAACCTGCAATTCCGTCAAGGCGATTTCCAAATCCGCTGTATTGCGGTCCAAGCGGTTGCGCAATTGGCGGGCCTGAACGGCCGAGGTTACGCTTTCCAGTTTTGTAGATTCGCCGGTTTTGTAACGCAAGTCGCTGGACTTGGCCAAAGAGGCGAACACGCTGTCTTGGCGCAACAGCAACCGGCGTTTGTCGCTAAGGTAAACGCCACGCAGATACGCGCGCTTCACCTCCGCTATCAGTTCGTTGGCCGTCATCGCCGCCAAGCGCTCACTGGCTTCTATCCGCTTTTTGGCCAACTTCCGCCGGCTCCCGTAAACGGTCGGGAATTCAAGGCGTTGGCTTACGCTGATCGCGTTGTCGTTAATATCCGGATTGTTGATATTTCCGTAATTGTATTCCACATCCGTTTTCGAAAGGTTAATTGCCCCTTTCAAGCCTTCCCTTTCCAGATCGGTACGGAGATTCGCCTCCTTCACCTTGCCGTTATTCTTCAAGGTTTCCTCTATCGCCTGATTCAGGTTAACCGTTCGGGGAGCGTTCTGCGCCATCGCCGGCGAGGAGAACAAAGCCAGGAAGGCAAGCATACCCGCGACGGCCACAGCCTTCGGCGTTTTCTTCTTCTCGGAACCTTCGGTGAAATAGATATAAAGCGCCGGCAATACGATAAGCGTAAGCAATGTGGCAGTAAACAAGCCGCCGATAACCACTGTAGCCAACGGACGCTGTACCTCGGCGCCGGCAGAACCTGAAATAGCCATCGGGAAGAAGCCCAGAGAGGCCACCATAGCCGTCATCAGTACCGGACGCAGACGAACTTGTGTTCCTTTCAATACGCGTTCGCAAATATCGTCGTAGCCTTCTTTGGCCAATCTGTTGAACTCGCCGATAAGTACGATACCGTTGAGCACCGCCACTCCAAACAAAGCGATAAAGCCGACACTGGCCGAGATACTAAATGGCAAATCTCTAATAATCAAGGCGAAGATTCCGCCGATTGCGGACATCGGAATCGCCGAGAAAATCAGAACGCTTTGTTTTATCGAACCAAAGGTGAAATAGAGCAACACAAAAATCATCAGCAAAGCGACGGGAACCACAACGGCCAAACGGTTGGTGGCTTCCTGAAGATTTTTGAACTGACCGCCATAGGTTACGTAATAGCCGGCAGGCATCTCCATTTTTGTTCCGATAATCTGTTTGATATCTCCCACGATGCTTTCCACATCGCGCGAGCGGACATTAAAACCAATCGTGATTCGGCGCTTGGCTTGGTCTCTCTGGATCTGGATCGGGCCGGACTTATAAGTCACCGCCGCCAGTTCGCTTAGGGGAATCTGCTCTCCCGCCGGGCTTTTTACGAACAAGTGGCGCACGTCCGCAATATCGGCGCGGGCGGTTTCGTTTAGCCTAACCATCAGATCGAAACGGCGTTCGCCTTCATACACTTTGCCCGCCGACTGTCCGGCAAAGGCCATAGCCACGGTCCAGTTCACGTCTTCAACGCTCATTCCGTAAGTGGCGATTTTATCCCGGTCAAGCTCTATGTTGATTTGCGGAAGTCCCGTGATTTCCTCTACGTAAAGGTCTTCCACGCCGTCCACCGACTTGATTTTGGATCCGACTTCTTTGGCCAACCGGGCCAGTTCGTCCAGATCTTCGCCGTAGATCTTGATCACAACGTCTTGCTTCGCTCCGGTCAGGAGTTCGTTAAAACGCATTTGGATAGGCTGTTGGAAGCTGAAAGTAGCGTTGGGAAGTACGGAAAGCGAGGCTTGCATTTTCTCGATCAGCTCTTCCCTTGTTTCGGCGCTGGTCCATTCGTCCTTGGGTTTCAGGATCACCATCATATCGCCGGCCTCAATCGGCATCGGATCGGTCGGGATTTCGCCGGAACCGATCTTGTTTACCACTTGGTCCACCTCCGGAAACTGCGAAAGGATAATCCGCTGGGCTTTGGTTGACGTTTCGATGGCCTGTTGCATGGAACTTCCCGTTGGGACACGCATTTCCACTGCAAAGTCGCCCTCATCAAGTTGCGGAATAAACTCGCCTCCCATATTATTAAAAGCGATTACTGACACGACAAAAAGGCCTACGGCGATACCGATAACCGTCTTTTTCCTTACTATAGCCTTCTCTATTACCAGACGATAAATTCTCTGGAAAAAATCCATCATCCTGTCCGAGAAATTCGGTTTGTGCTCGGCCTTACGGCTCAGCGCCAAGGCCGACATCATCGGTACGTAAGTGAGTGACAGGATAAAAGCACCCAAAATAGCGAAGGAAACCGTCTGCGCCATCGGTTTGAACATCTTGCCTTCCACACCCACAAGCGCCCAAAGCGGCAAGTAAACGATCAGGATAATAATCTCGCCGAAGGCCGCCGAGCTACGAATTTTCTTGGTTGCGGAGAATACCTCGCCGTCCATCTGCTCACGGTTCAGGATAGCCACGCCTTTGTGGCGCTTTCCGCTGGTACTTATTCCGTGCATCACCGATTCCACGATAATCACGGCGCCGTCCACCACCAAACCGAAGTCGATGGCCCCGAGGCTCATCAAGTTGGCCGATACGCCAAACAGGTTCATCATCGCGAAAGCGAAAAGCAGAGCGAGCGGAATAACCGAAGCCACGACAAGTCCCGCCCGGTAATTCCCCAAAAAGAAGATCAATACGAAAATCACGATCAAAGCGCCCTCGGCCAAGTTCTTGGAAACGGTTCCGATCGCGTTGTCCACTAACTTTTTACGGTCGAGGAAAGGGCGGATACCCACGCCTTCGGGAAGACTTTCCTTAATCTGCTCGATCTTTTCCTTCACTCCGGAAATCACTTCCGAAGAATTCGCTCCCTTGAGCATCATCACGATACCCGTCACCACTTCTCCCTCACCGTTGCGGGTGGCGGCGCCGTAGCGGATAGCGTTGCCATAACGGGCCTCGGCCACATCGCGGATCATCACCGGAAGGCCGTCGCCGTCCATTTTCACCACGATTTTCTCAAGGTCTTCAAGACTGTTGACCAAACCTTCGCCACGGATAAAATAGGCCTTCGGATTTTTGTCGATATAAGCGCCGCCCGTATTCTGGTTGTTGCGCTCCAAGACTTCGAAAATATCGCCGAAGCCAATGCCAAGCCCGGCCATCTTGTCCGGATCGACGGCGATTTCATATTGTTTCACATAACCACCGAAACCGCTGACTTCCGCCACTCCGGGCGTACCCAACAGCTGGCGTTTCACTATCCAGTCCTGAATCGTACGCAGTTCGGCCACATCGTATTTGTCCTCGTAACCCGGCTCCGGGTAGAGGGTGTATTGGTAAATTTCCCCAAGGCCGGTAGTGATCGGCGCCATCTCCGGTTTTCCGATAGACTCGGGAATCTCGCCCTGAACCAGCGAAAGGCGCTCCTGCACCTGTTGCCGGGCCCAGTACAGGTCGACTTCTTCCTCAAAAACGATCGTCACGATGGACAGACCGAAACGGGAGAAAGACCGCATATCAGAAATATTGGGGATTGACACCATGGACTGTTCCACCGGAAAAGTCACCAGACGCTCGATCTCCTGCGCTGCCAAAGTGGGCGACACGGTAATGACCATCACCTGGTTGTCGGTAATGTCCGGCACGGCGTCGATCGGTAGCTTGATGGCCGAATACAAGCCCCAGCCCACTAGCGCCAAGGTCAGTATCCCGATCACCAGCTTGTTCTTGATCGAAAACTCAATGATTTTATCTAGCATGTCGAATTTGCTTTTGAATGGAATCCCGCTACCGGAATACAGGTATAGCAGGCCCAAGGCAAAATCGCCGTTGGCAAAATTGCGGGCTTGGTTTACGCCAATGTCTGAGTGGCGTATTTTCCTGTATTCCGAAAGCTATTTGATACAAGGCACAGGCGTGCCTTCGGCGTTTCGCCCCAATGGCGAATCCGTTGGATTAAGAATAAAAAGACGGCTGATTTTCTGTCGGACAGAAATCAAAGACTACACAAAATCGCTGTAAACAACTCACTTACAGGTCATTACAAACCAACAATAAGCTTTGTAAAGGAATTTCGGGATTGATTTTTCCGACAGGAATAAGCTATTATGAAAAAACAGACGGAGGACCCCTTAGCGAGAAAAAATGCGAAACATAACCGGGCTTAAACAGTACCGGATCCCTGAATCGTTGCTTTTTTCGGTTTGCGTAACCGATAAAGCCATTGTCAGCAAAAATCTCCAACCCAAACAAAGGCGTTGAGGCCCCCGCTTCCACCGACGCCAACTCACCGGCCTCTACCACATACTCCAAAGAGTTTTGGCCACGGGCGTGTTGCATCGAGCTGAAAAGATCACCGACTTGCGACAAGGGACTTTCCGGCACATTCTGCGTCATCCCGTTCTCCAAACCGTCAACGTGCTCGAACACGTCGCAGTGCGGAAACAGATCGTGTCCGGTCATTACCGACAACGACACGATGAATAAGATGTACCTAAGCTTGTCCAAATCCTTGTAGCTATAATTTCCGGCCAAGGTAATGATAAATGAACGGCCTTAGAAATGTTTTCGGACTAAATAACGAAGCGTGGTGGCCGTGTGTTGCCCTTTTTTAGCGATTGATTTGAATTGTCTAAACTAATGTGGTGTTTGTCAAAATGACATTCAAGAGCCTTTATGAAAAAATGGGGGCCGAGCCCTTGGGGAGTAATCAAAACCTGGTCCTTAACACCCAATTTCCTTTTGTTTATATTGCAAAAAACAACTACGAGAAATGACAAGAAAGATATACATATCGCTCACTTTTTTTCCTCTCTGTCTTTTCCTTTTTGCCACCGAAGCATTTTCCAGCCCTAAGGGATGGATATCCATGAAGATATCAGAACTGGGAAAGAGTGATACTCTCCACATTTATAATAGCCCAAACACTAGCGATAAATTCATCAGTATTTTTACTACTGAAAAGGTTCGGTTTGTTCATCATAAATCAGGCAAAGAAGATCTTTTGGCAAATATCTCGACCCATCTCAACAGCTTCCGCCCACAGTTTTTTTATCCCGAGTACAGTATCCTTAACCCGGTTTGTATTGAGATTCTTCCCCTGTTTTATAAAATCAAGATCAACAAGTCGGAGTTCAAATACCTACTGCGAAATAAAAGACACCGCTTTGAGTCTTTCTCCTATTTACTAGTCCAGAACGACATCCTACTCGGGACAAAACTAACTGTGCATCAACAGCCCGATCTTTTATCAAAGCGAGTGGACCTTAAAGATCAGAATCTACTTTCTTTTATTCGTTTTAATCGAAAAGACTCTGAATGGATATATGTTGAGGCCATAAAGGACACATGGTTTGAAGAACCCGAGGACACGGCCTCTGAAGAGGAAAAATCTAAATCGCCCAAAGGGTGGATACGTTGGCGAAAAGGAAACGATATTCTGATTCATTTCAGACTTCTTCCCTAAAGATCCGCTCCACCCTATTACAAAAAAAACCACTCCTATTTTTTATATGATTAAACCTTCAAGAGTCATCTGCGTCAAACGGTAAATTTAAAGACTCGCTGTTTTATGACGCACATTTTAAAGATTTTCACCGCCACACTCTTTTTGACTTTTGGCCTTTTATCTTGCTCGTCCTCTTCCGATGATACTCCGACCCCGGAAAATAACCTTCCGGAATTCACGGACTCCCCAATCGATTTGGGTAACATAAAGGCGGATTTCGCCAAAGACATCTTTTACGACAATAAATCCCGCACCAGCTTCGATATCTTTTTGCCGGAATCGGATACGCCTACTCCATTGGTGATTTACATTCACGGCGGAGGCTTTACCAGCGGCAACAAAGAGTATGCGTATTCAATTCAGAAAAACGGAAAATGGGATTTCCCTTCCGATATCCGCAGTTTTCTCGATAACGGAATAGCCTTCGCAAGCATCAGGTATACGCTATTGGATGAGAATGATAAAGAGGGCGTAATCAAACCGCTCTCCGACGTAAAGCGAGCCCTGCAATATATCCGCCACCGGGCCGACGATTTCAATATTGACAAAACAAAAATAGCCTTGGGAGGCAACTCCGCCGGCGCCGGAACCTCGCTTTGGATAGCGACAAGCGACGATATGTCCGATCCCGAAAACGACGACCCAGTATTGCGGGAATCAACCAGAGTCTTGGGCATCGCCATCCGGCAAACCCAATCCACTTACGATTTGGAGCGCTGGCCCGATGACGTTTTCGGAGATTACGGCCTTACGTTCGAAGAGATGGCAAGTACCAGCACTGGCAAACTGGCGCAGTTTTACGGCATCTCGAATACCTCGGAATACAACACGGACGAAATAACCGAATACCGGAAACAAGTGGATATGCTGGACCATATAAGCCCTGACGATCCGGAAATATGGGTAGAAAATATCTTTACCGAAGTAGTCGCACCAGCTTCGACAGATATCCTAAACCACCACGCTTACCACGCCAAAGCGATAAAGGAACATGCCGAAAGCGCCGGTGTGGCGGTAGTGGCGTATTACGGAAAAGATCCGTTACTCTACGCCGACCCCTCCGGCGAAACCTGGACTGAGTTTTTCCTCCGTAAGCTTGGGAAATAGTCAACCAGCTTCACACAAGTACACAATCCATACAGAAAAAGGCGGGGCTTTGCTTCGGCTTTTTTTCGTATCCAACGTTTTCTAAACTAAAACCATACTCCAAAAGACAGCGGAAAAGCCCAAATCGGAAAAATATTTCGTTCCGATTTGAGTTATATAGAAAATCAATCGTAATATTGCGATACGATAAAAGGAGAAAGCAGATGGGCATTACAAAAAAAGAAGCATTCAGCGAGGAACAGAACCGCATGGCGGATTTTGCAAAAGCCTTGGCCCATCCGGCCCGGATAGCGATCCTCCAATATATGATCCGCCAAAAGGAATGTATCTGCGGCCAACTGGTCGATGAGCTGGACATTTCGCAATCCACCATTTCCCAACATTTGCGCGAGCTGAAGCGAGTGGGCCTTATCAAAGGCGAAATCAACCCGCCGAAGGTCAAATACTGCGTAAACCCCGAAGTGTGGAAACAAGCCCAAGACAGTATCGGCGGTTTGTTCGGCATGTTCTCGCCCAAAAGCGACTGCGACTGCGACTGCTAAACGGAGCAACGTAAACAATAAAAAGACTGCCGGAGGTGATTTAAAAACCCATTGTTTCAACTCTCCGATTCACAAACAGATTTTCCGGGTGTGTTTGGTACTATATGAGAGATGAATCAGGGCTTACATAATCGTTACATTACGTTATACCTAAGTCATTCTTTAAAAGCGACTAAGAGTCCTTAAAGATTGTTTTTCTTGCTGATTACGAATAACACCTAAGTATTAGGCCCTAAAGAAAATCATCGAGACAACGCCTAATACTTAAAGCCTGAGACCTAATACATAGAAAAAACCTTAAGCCGAGATTCCTCTATGAAACAGTCATCCGAAGAAATCAAGAAAACCGTCCGCGAGAAATACGCGGCCATCGCCAACCAGAGCAAGGAGGAAAACGAACAGTCCTGCTGCGGAGTGGGCGGATCATGCGCCACGGTAGACTACGCCGTATTCGCCGAAGACTACTCCAAACTAAAAGGCTACGAGTCAGACGCCGACCTTGGCCTTGGTTGCGGTATTCCCACCGAGTTCGCGGGAATCAAGGAAGGCTCAACCGTACTCGATTTGGGCTCCGGCGCCGGCAACGATTGCTTTGTGGCTCGGGAAATCGTGGGAGAAAAAGGAAAGGTAATCGGTCTGGACATGACCGAGGCGATGATCGACAAAGCCCGTGACAATGCCGACAAACTGGGATTCAACAACGTGGAATTCCGCAAAGGCGAAATAGAGAAAATGCCGATCGGCGGTAATCGCGTGGACACGATTATCAGTAACTGCGTGCTGAACCTAGTGCCCGACAAGCCGAAAGCCTTCGAGGAGATGTTTAGGGTGACCAAGCCGGGCGGAAATTTCTGCGTCTCGGACGTGGTACTGAAAGGCGAAATGCCGGAACAGCTCCGCCAAGACGCCGAAATGTACGTGGGCTGTGTCTCCGGCGCCATCAATATCGACCTTTATCTCAGCCATATCGCCGACGCCGGCTTCCGCAATATCGAAGTGAAGAAACTGCGCGAAATCGACTTGCCCCAAGAGCTTCTCGCCAAATTTATGGACGAGAACAAAGCCAAAGAATTTATCGAATCCGAAAACGGCATCTACAGCGTAACGGTCTACGCCGAAAAACCCGCTTGCGTACCCGGATCCGGTTGTTGCTGATTCTGAATGTCAAAACCGCCTTTTGCTGTAATCCGAGGCGGTTTTTTATTTATAAAAACTGAAAGGAAGACAATCCAAGACTATGAAAAATATCCTCGTATTATGTACCGGCAACTCGTGCCGTAGCCAGTTGGCGCACGGTTTTCTCGCTAAACTCACCGAAGGAAAAGCCAAGGTATACAGCGCCGGCGTAGAAACGCATGGCGTAAACCCCAAAGCCATCGAGGTAATGAAGCGCATAGGCATCGATATTTCGAACCACACATCCAACCTCGTGGACGAATACACCGACGTGGATTTCGATTACGTGATCACCGTCTGCGATAACGCCAAGGAGCGTTGCCCTTACTTCCCTACCCAAGCGGAGAAAACACACTACAACTTCCCGGACCCGGCCAAAGCCACTGGAACCGAAGAGGAAATTATGGCCGAATTCGAGCGTGTCCGCAATATGATCCAAGACTTCTGCGAGAAGTTTGTGGCCGAGAGGTTCTAATGATTTGTTTGATTGGTACTCGGTATTTGGTATTAAGTATTAGGTACCGCGCCGATTAGCCAAGAAACGATAACCCAAAACTGGTGCGAGCTTTAGACTCCACCCACTTATTTTCAGCAAAAAATCCCGAACGGAAACCAGTTCCATTCGGGATTTTTTATTCTTCAAAACTTTAAAAACGAAAGGCCAATATACAGACAAGGCAAGCCCTTCCTTTATAACGTCAGCTTATTTCTTCTGCTTGTAATAGCGGACGTAATCCACAAAATACTTTTTCGGGAAGATGTTGTCGTCGATTCCTTTGGCTCCGCCCCAAGATCCGCCTACGGCCGTGTTGAGCAACAGGTAACTTGGCTTATCATACGGCCATTCGGCTTCGGTCTTGTTCGGGTTTTTGAACGTGAAATACACCTCGCCGTCAAACATAAAATCGATTCGGTCCTTGTACCAAGCCACGGCGTAAAGGTGATATCCTTCAAAAGGTTTCTCCGTTTTAATCTTTCCCCCTTTTTGTTTTCCACGGCTGAACGTTTCGGTATGAACCGTTCCGTAAACCGTATTCACATCGTAGCCCACATATTCCATTATATCGATCTCGCCACATTTGGGCCAGCCCACTTTTGAGCGGTTGGTGCCCAGCATCCAGATCGCCGGCCAGATGCCGCGTCCGCCCGGAATTTTGGCCCGCACCTCTATCAGGCCGTACTGAAAATCCACCTTGCCCAAGGTATTGATACTCGCCGAGGTGTATTTGGCCCCTTTGTAATCTTCCTTGATCGACTCGATCACCAAATTGCCGTTTTCCACACGGGCGTTTTCCTTGCGGGCATTCGTATAATACTGGGCCTCCTTGTTGCGCACAAAGCCTACCTCGTAGCCCCAAGTGGCCGGATCGGGCAAGCCGTCCTTGTCAAATTCCTCCGACCACACTAACTGCCATTTGTCACGCTTATAATCCTGCGCTTTCAGATTCACGGAAAAAAGCGCCATCATCAGGACGCAAAAAAACAATATTCTCATTTTCACTTCTTCAAAAATGTTACAAAGGGCGCAAATTACGTACACGACAACACAGTCATAGATTTAACCTGTCTATTTTTCAGCACAAACGTTTTTGCGGGGGAAAATCAAGCGAAAAAACAAGAATAACCTCCTTGCGGAAATCTCCATAATCCCTAGCTACCCATTAGGAATGGGTGTTCTGAAAAAACCGGGAACATATAACAATTATTCCAGATTATGTAAATAACATTTCCCGTTCCATCCCCATATTTGTAAAGTTACGAACCCAATAATAGGCGGAAAGTAACCGGTACCAATCCGAAATAATCCAAACTTGGCGCAGGGATCCACACCAATGCCTTGCGCCAACATCTGGATTCCCTCCGCCAGACCAAACCGAAACACCGATGCCCATAACCCTAAATGTCAAAAACATGGTGTGTCGGCACTGCATAGCCGCAGTCCGAAAAGCACTTGACGAACTGGATATCGAATATACCGAGGTAAACCTAGGCGAGATCGTCTTGAAGCGAACTCTTTGCCATAACGGTAAACTGGCATTATGCGAAAAGTTGGAGAGCTTAGGTTTCGAATTACTTGAAGACGCCCATTCCCAAACCACGGAAAGGATCAAGCTGGCCGTAATAGAAGCGTTGAGATCGGATAACCCCGAAATAATCGCTCCCGGAAAACACGCCTCTTTTCTAGCCGATAAACTGAAAGCTGACTATAGACAATTGAGTAAGATTTTTTCATCTGTGGAAGGTGTCACACTTGAAAAATATGTAATAGCGCAAAGGGTGGAAAGGGCTAAAGAAGTACTGGTCTATGGACAAAATACATTAAGCGAAATCGCTGATTTATTGGGGTATAGATCTGTCCAGCACCTTTCGGGGCAGTTTAGGAAGGTTACGGGGCTTTCGCCCAGTCATTTTCTTAAAGTCAAAGAGAATAAGAGGATGTTTTTAGATCAGGTAACAGGGAAATCCTGATTTTCTTGGTTCTAAAGCATCCGTTTTCGGAAGCCTATAATTGAAGAATCAGTCTGTCAAGACCATATAATTTCAAACCTGAAAAATAAACTAACCTTTATAAAGTTATGGCAACATTAAAATTCAAAACTACGCTGATGTGTAGCGGATGCGTTTCAAAAGTACAAGGGCCTCTTGACAAAATGGAGGGAGTACAAAATTGGACGGTGGATACCGACAGCGCTGACAAAACTTTGACCGTAGAAGTTGATAACCCCGAGGTTGGGGAGAAAGTAACCGAAGCCGTGAAGAAGTTCGGTTTTGAGTGCGAACCAGCCTAATATGCGCCTCGGGTGAACCAAAAGCTACGAATTTCTCTTAAATAGTACAGAGTAAAATAGTAAAGCGATTCGGGTCCTCGGGTTCATTAAGACAAACCCTTGGACACAAGCAAACGCACCGCACCGCTTTACTGGAAGCAGTTGAGTGTCCGGGTATTGATAAACCGGGCACTAACACAAGCTATTAACGATATGGGAATCGTAAAGGAAAATTACACCGTCACGGGCATGACTTGCGCCGGATGTGCGGCCAGCGTCGAAAACGTGCTCAATGGCATTGAGGGCGTAAAAGAGGCTAAAGTCAACTTCGCCGACAATACCGTGGCGATGGAATACGATATGGACGCCGTTAAGATCAACGAGATCAAGGTCAAGCTTACGGACGTGGGCTACGGGCTGGTAGGCGAATCGGCGGCGGAACAGCAGGCTCTGGAAGCGGAGAAAGAACAACACCGCAAGAAAGCGCGTAACAAAATGGTTGTCGCTATTGTGTTGGCGGTACCGGTGGTGTTGCTCGCTATGGTTTTCCCCTCTTTTCCTTATGCGAACTGGATCAGTCTGGTCTTGACCCTAATCATACTCGTTTATAGCGGACACGATTTCTTTACCAGCGCATGGAAAAAAGCCATGCACGGGTCTTCCAATATGGATACGCTGATTGCTATGGGTACGGGGGCAGCCTTCCTCTTTAGCGCCTTTAACACCATCTATCCGGCTTATCTCAAAAACCAGGGCTTCGCAACGCATGTTTATTTCGAATCGGCGGCCGTGATCGTGGCTTTTATTCTTTTGGGGAAATACCTGGAAGAAAACGCGAAGTCAAAAACTTCTTCGGCCATCAAAAAACTGATGAGCCTTGAGGCCAAAACGGCGCTGGTGGTCGTAAACGGTGAGTTGCAGGAACAGCCAATAGAAGCGATAGCGGTAAACAATACTGTACGGGTATTGCCCGGCAACCGGATTCCGCTGGACGGCACCGTTGAGGAAGGCTCCTCATATGTAGACGAAAGCATGATCAGTGGTGAACCGCTTCCGGTTTCGAAGAAAAAAGGCGATACGGTAATCGGCGGAACGGTCAACCAAAAAGGAACGCTAACCGTACGGGTCACCAAAACGGGGTCGGACACGATGCTGTCGCGGATTATCAATATGGTGCGTGACGCGCAAGGCAGTAAAGCGCCAATGCAAAAACTCGCCGACAAAATCGCCTCCGTATTCGTACCAATAGTTATCCTTATCGCTTTGATAAGCTTTGGCGTATGGTACGTCTTCGGACCCGAACCCCATATTTCCTACGCCATTATCACGGCGGTAACAGTATTGGTGATCGCCTGCCCTTGCGCATTGGGCCTTGCCACGCCAACGGCCCTGATGGCGGGAATTGGAAAAGGAGCCGAAAACGGAATCCTGATAAAAGACGCCGAACGCCTGGAAGCCCTAAAGACTTTGGATGTCGTGATTCTCGACAAAACGGGAACGCTAACCAAGGGAAAGCCCGAAGTCACAGCGGTTCACTTTGAGGGAGAAGTGGAAGAGCAGAAAGACTACAAAGGTGTGCTTAGGGAAATGGAACTGCACTCGGAGCACCCGCTGGCCAGCGCCGTAGCCAATTATTTTGATGAGGAAAGCCCTTTCAAACTCCATGATATAGAAAGTGTTCCCGGCAAAGGGCTTACGGCCAAAGCCGAAAGACGGACTTATTGGGTAGGCAACGAAAAAATGTTGCACGAAAAGGTGGAAAAGGTACCAGAAGAACTTACCCAAATGGCGGAAAACTGGAAAGTCGAAGGGAAAACGGTAGTCTATTTCGGGCAGAACAAAAAACCTTTGGCCGTCTTGGCCATCGCCGACCAACTAAAGGATGGATCTAAAGAAGCGGTCCAAGCCATCAAGAACCTAGGCGTATCAGTACACATGCTTACAGGTGACAATATGTCCACAGCCGAAGCGATAGCAAAACAGGTGGCAGTAGACAAGGTAAAAGCCGAAGCCCTGCCGGAAGACAAAGCCAAACACGTTAAGAAACTCAAGAAAAAAGGCCTGAAAGTAGGCATGGTAGGCGACGGCATCAACGACTCCCCCGCTCTGGCCCTAGCCGATGTGGGCATTGCGATGGGTCACGGCACGGACATCGCCATCGAGAGCGCCGACCTGACTTTGGTCAAAGGCGACTTGAGAGATATCGCCAAAGCGATACGGCTTTCGCGGATTACGGACCGCACAATCAAGGAAAACCTGTTTTGGGCGTTCTTCTATAATCTGATCGGTATTCCGATAGCCGCCGGCGTATTATACCCGTTCTTCGGTTTTCTGCTTAGCCCGATGATCGCCGGGGCGGCTATGGCCTTCAGCTCCGTCTCTGTAGTAACCAATAGCCTGCGGATTAGGGGGAAAAAGTTGGGTTGATTCTTTATTAGAATATTGGATGATTAGAGCGCATTCCTTTTGGGGTTTGCGCTTTTTTTGTGAAATGTAAAAAAGGTCAGAAACTGTGCCTATATGATGTCTTATCGGCTCGAATACACGCTATAGTCATGGTGCAATAGTAGTTACACCTTCATGAGTGCGGTGATTTATTTTATAAATTAATTTTATAGTTATATTTTTAGTCATATGGCTTGGAAGGTGAGCCTGTAGGCTTACAAATTTGGAAAATAAATAATCTGGCACATTCATCCGATATATTTGAACTGAAAAAAGTTTTTGAACTTAATCAATTAATTTTCAACCCCACAGTACATGACAAAAAATGGCTTTCCGAATCATTGCGTAATTTTGAGTGACCAAACTTAAACCCGCAAAACGATTGGAAAGCCAGTTCGAATATACAAAACTACAGACCTTAATTACCAGTGAACCCGAGTTAAAGAAACTGAATAAGGCCCGACTAAAACTGCTTTGTTACCTGATAACCTCGTTGATCAAAGTCCAAAAGGTTGGTTTCAGACACCTTTCGGAAGGATACGATTCGGGAGCTACGGTGACGTCCAACATGAGGAGGATTCAGCGTTTCTTTGCCAAATTCGAATTTCCGGAAGAGGGCTTTTCCCGGCTTATCATCAGGATGATTCCCGTCAAAGGGAAATACCGGATCGCCATTGACCGGACCAACTGGAAGTTCGGGAAAAGGAACATCAACTTGCTGTTTCTCTGCGTTGTATACAAAGGCGTGGGTATTCCGTTGATATGGAAAGTGCTTGGGGACAAGAAGGGGAATTCGAGCACGGCCGAACGAAAAGGTCTTCTCGGGAAGTTTATCGAATGGTTCGGTGCGGATATGATCGAACGCATTACCGCTGACCGGGAATTTATCGGCGAAGAATGGTGGGAATTCCTGCTGGAACACGGGATCCCTTTTTATATCCGCATCAAGGAAAACGCGTTAATAGGGTTGCATGGCGGAAGATTCGTAAACGCCAGGCGATTGTTTGCGCCCCATAAGCTGAAAGTCGCCTATTTTCATCCGACTTCCGTGACGATCACCAAGGTGAAGGTGTATGTTTCGGGAATGAAGTACATCGAGAACGGAAAGCTCGAATACTTGATCCTCGCGTCTCCGAAAAACACTCGGGAAAGCTTAGAAATCTACCGTGAACGCTGGCAGATAGAAACCATGTTCAGGGGCTTCAAAAGTGCGGGCTTCAACCTTGAGGATACGCATTTACAAGATTACGAAAGGATAAACAAGTTGCTGTGTGTCATAGCAATAGCGTTTATCTGGTCGTATAATATCGGGATTTTCAAACACGAAGAGGAGGAGCCGATCAAAATCAAAAAACACGGGAGAAGGGCGAAAAGCTTTTTCTCGTACGGCCTTGAGGAAATAGCCCACGCTCTGATTAATAAGGTCGAAACGAAGATCGAGAGATTATCAGGGCTATTTTTGTCATGTACTTAGTTTCAACCCTATAAAAGTGAAATGGGATATCGACAACTCAATACTTTTCGAAGGGCAAGTATTTGGAGGTAATTTATTTCCTAAAAAGGGAGCCGAGATAAAGTACTGGAGGCTAAGATTTAAGTAAACGCCAAAAGGCAACAGTACTACAAAAACCTAGCTCACTATACTCGTTATATCATACCCACATTTTATCTCAGCCAATATGGGTGATAATCAAAAAATATCTGAAATCAGAAAACAGATTCCAATTGGAATCTTGGACGCTAAAAGAGTCTTAAAACAGACTGGATTTAACATTGAAAAAGCAATATCAGCTTGGAAATTAGAGCAGGTAATAAGACTCTCTGAGATCGCATCAATTACGGATGATGAATCGGAAAAACTATTGGAGCAAGCGAAATTTGATCTGCAAAAAGCCCATTCATCCTTTCGTAGCCTCAACACTAGAGATATAGATAAGATAATAGAATCCTCGAATAAAGAGTCTAAAGTCTTGTCGAATTTTTGGAGTTATATTCATCTAAGGATCAAGGAACCATATAAAAATTTCAATTGGATCACAAAAAGAGGATTCGACTCTTTGCCAGAAACAATCAGCAACATCTTAATCGTATGGCAATGGTATGCAGACTTCAATTATGACGGATTCTCAGCAGAGCAAGAAACCACTTCAGACCTAATTAAAATATTTGGCGATAAACTAGGCCTACAAGATCTTTCTCTAAAGGTTAAAGAGTTAAAATACTTAGTCGATGACTTTAAAGACAAGCATCCGTTTTCGCAGGATAATTTTGAGGAGTATATCCGATTAAGAAACCAATTTGACTCTCAATCAATGGTCAAATCAAAAGTTCAAGAGATTGATGAAATGGAAGACCATGTGATGCGACAATGCTATAATTACATGATTGCGCATAAAGATGAAATACATGAATATCTTGAAGATACGAACACATACCAAAAGCCAAAATAGCACCCTCCAACACTTTCAAGAATGGAAGAAAAAGTCTCTGGACTGACTTTGAAGTTGAATACGAAAGAACATATTAGATATTAAAGACGATGGATAAATCTTATTCAGCAAGTCAATTGACAGAAGTAGATTTGAATCAATAAAATCACTATTAAGTTAGAAACAACACCGAAAAGTCAAATATATAAACAGATGCTTCATCAAAAGATAATTGAAAATTTGTGCTCCAAACTGGAAATTCCTGATTTAAAAGCAGGAAATCTCACAATTCGTGATGAGCTAGGTTGGCGAATAAACGAAAAAAGGATTGGCTATAGTTGGTTGGTCAATATCTCAAATTCATTTACTGATTCGTGTTGGTTATTCTCGATACAATTCAACAAATCTGCATTTAGAAAAATACAAAACCCAGAACAACTAATCCAAGGAATCTTCACTGTAGATGGAAAAGGGGATATCATCAAGTTTCATATGATGAAAAAGATTGATGATATGGAAGATAAGGTAAAAAGCTTGACATCATATGATATGTTCGATGCAAACCTAAGTGTTACCTTAAACGGCATTATATATAAATACCTAATTTTTGCCCCAAATACAGAAATAAGAATGACTCTTAACAACCCACATTCTAAGAATTGGAGAATTTGGGAAAATGAAATTCAGGCAATTGGAAAGAAATTATCACAAGACTCTGACAGTGAAACTCTAAAAAAAATATTTGATACAACCGAAAAATAATGCCCCTTGTGTGGGTCTTAAGTCCATTAGCCTAGATTAGGGTTTACTGAAAAAGTAAAAACCACAAGATTATCAGTGGATTAGGTGGCTTGTTTCCCTTTCCAAAGCACAGGGAATATTCGTAAATTGGCCTTAGAAAGGACTGAGAGCATTTTTTCCCTTGCACCTATGATCAAGACAAGTTCCTCGCAATTGAGTATAGAAGGTTTTTTGGACCCGGAAATAGGGCGCCTTAACCCGGAAAACAGATGGGTGAAGTTGGCCAACTCCATCCCCTGGGCGGAATTGGGTTTGGTCTACGAATCGAAAATGTCGACGGGCAAGGGCAGTCCGTGCAAACCGGCCCGGCTGGTCATCGGCGCGCTGATCGTGAAGCATAAGCTGAACGTTTCGGACGCCGAGGCGATAGAACAAATCAAAGAAAATCCGTATCTCCAGTATTTCGTGGGACTCGGCTCGTTCACCACGGAAAAGGCCTTTGACCCTTCGCTGTTCACGACGGTCCGCAAGCGGCTCGGGTACGGGGATTTTAACAGGATGAGTTCGCTTTTGCAACACGAGGGGATCCGTATTGCGGAGGGCGATCGGGATGAAGGGTCCAAAGACGGGCATTCCGGGGACGCCGAAGATGACAAGCGGGTTGTCTCCTGCGACGCGACGGTGGCGCCGCAAGAGATTCCATACCCCACGGACCTTGGGCTGTTGGCTACGGCGAGGGTGCAGTCGGAGAAAATCATCGACCTCCTTTGGCCCGTCGCCAGGGATTCCGGTTTATCCAAAAAGCCCCGGACTTACCGGGATAAAGCCCATAGGGAATATGTCGGGGCGACGAGAAAAAAGAGGAAAGGAGCCGAATTCTGGCGCGTGTGCGCACGCCGACAGCTGAATTATCTGGAACGGAACCTACGGCATATCGACAGCCTCATAGAGGCCAACAAGGGCGTTATACGCCTAAAAAGCAGGTTTTTGAAGATTCTGATGGTGCTTCACGAAATCGCCAGGCAACAGTCGCTCATGCTGGAGACCGGTGCCAACAGGGTGGACGGCCGCATCGTGAACGTCTTCCAGCCCCATGTCCGGCCGATAGTCCGGGGCAAAAACGGAAGCGACACCGAGTTCGGCGCCAAATTGTCCGTAAGCCTTCACGAAGGCTATTCCTATCTGGACAAGGCGCAATGGGACGCTTACTACGAGGGTGACGCGGAAGTGATCCGCGGGCACATCGACAATTTCGGGGAGAGAAACCCGGAAATGAAGCTCGGCAAATTCGTCGGGGACAAGATTTACGGAAACAGGAACGCCCGGCAGACCATGTCCGGCGCGGGTGTGGAATTCGTGGGATCCCCGTTGGGAAGGCCTCCCTCAAGTCCCGAAAAAATCAGGGAACGCAAGGAAAACCGGGCGCTTCACCAACGGCACCGAAGCAGGGCGGAAGGAAAATTCGGGGAAGTGAAACGGGGACTCGGATTGGACAAAATACAGGCAAGGAGAGCGGACACTTCGCTTTCATGGATCGCCTGCATTTTCTTCGTGTCCAACTTGAAAAGATTTCAGAGCGAAATCTTTTTTGACCTTGTTTTCCTGAGCTGGAAATACGGAACATGGCTTCAAGACAGCGAAAAGAAACAGGAAAAGACTGTCTGGCAAAATATCCTAGCTGGGTAGCCCTCTGGGCTTTTTCAGTAAACCCTAGATTAAAGCGCTATTTCGAAATCCTTTTCCTAATTCTGCTAAGTGACGGCGGTTGCACTCCCACAAAAGAGGCGATAAGATACTGGGGGATTCTTTGGGTAAGGTCCGAATATTCGGCGATAAACTTTTGATAGCGTTGCTCGCTGTTCTGCATATAAACAGCCAATAATTGGTTAACCATGACATCAAACCGGTGCTCAACTACCAGCCTTCCTATATAATTGCCTTGGGGAGTGTTTTTAAAAAGATATTGAAGCTTTTCGTAGTCGATTACCAACAATTCGCAATCCTCGATGGCCTCTATATTCTGAATCGATTTTGATTGCCGGTTAAAACTCGAATAGTCTGAAATAAACTCCCCCTCTTTAGTAAATTCGAACGTCGATTCCTCATCATTTTTCATTACAAAATACCTGACAAGACCTTTTTTTATAAATCCAACGTATTTGCAGGTATTGCCTTCCCTTAAAAAGAAATCCCCTTTGGCCAGACGCAATAGGCTAAAGCTTGAAATGATTAGTTCCTCATCCTCAGGGCTCAGGTGAGCGTGTTGATTAAAAAGTCCGAGCAATTCTGAATGCATAAGTGGCTTTTGTGTTTCGTAGTCCAGAATATTGATGGTTTTAAATTAAAGGATCTTTAAGCATAATAAAAACGTGTGTATACCGCTCGGATATAATTATCGTCTAAACCATAAATGATTAGATCTTCGCAAGTTTGATATTGCGGTTATGAAAAAAGAAAGGCACAAAATAGTTTTTAGAACGCTATCGTAGTCTATCTATACTTATTTGCTAAACATGAAAAATCCCCTTCCGCTACATACAACAAAAGGGGATCTCTGATAAGAATATATAAATCCGGTTTCGGGCTCTGCCCCTTTGGCCCGGGGCCGGATTTGTACATTCCCGACTCTCTACTTGACGGCGTCCTTAGTCCTTTCTGACACAGGAAAACAATTGCCATTCGGAGATGCTCCTTCGTTAGTCTCCGTGTTCGGCGTTGAGATGTCAACCGAACACTTCAAAGGTAGCTTATGTGTTCCTGCGATTTATCCGTGTAAATACCCTATTCTGTAAAACAGGGGTTTTCCACCACATCAACACTTAGGCTTTTTCGGCCAAACTGAGCTTTAGGGCTTTTGCCAGTTCGGTCAAGTCGCCAAAAGAATGTAACGCATTGATTACCGCTCTTACGTTTGGCTGGGCCGTCGGTTCGGGATAAGGAAAACAGGATAGTAAAAAGCCTCTTTGCTTCATATCTTCTAACAACTCGATCCCTCCGTCAAAACCTATCATGGGCATACCGTGCACCATCTTGTGAGGCAAACCCTCAATCTGTCTTAGAAAAAAGGAAACGTTCTCCTGAAGGGATTTTCTTTGTCTCGGATAAAGGTCCTCGCAGGCCAAATATGCCGACGCATATGCCGGGGACAATGGCGAACTGGTTCTGTAAATATCCCCATGCCGTATGGTCTCCGCCAAGTCTTTGTCACAGAGTACGGCTCCGCCGGGCACGCCCAGCGCTTTGTTGAGCGAGGCGACTATGGCTGTCCTCAGGTTTTCGGCTTGGGGAATTTTGTGCAACACTCCGTTGCCGCGCGGTCCGTATACTCCGATGCCATGGGAATCGTCAATTACGGCGAAAAAGTCACTATTGGGCGTAAGTTTGGCAAACCAACCGAAATCGTATTCTTCCAAACCGAAAGGGTCGTAGCTGTCGGAGAAGAAGGCGTAACCTTTTCCTTCCGTATAAGATTTGCCGGCGTAGGTTTCCCGCCATTCCTCGTATGTTCCCTCGAATGGCTCTGTCCCTACAGGCGCCAAAGCCGGATGAGATTTTCCTCTGACTGGAAAATATGTTTCGGACACAGCTCTGGAAGCGGCCATTCCGGCCAAGAACCCGGAAGAGAAAGTTACGCAATCTTCCGAACCGAAGCGTTTGGCCAAGGCCTTTTCCAATTTTCCGTAAACGGCCAATCCGATATTACCGATTCTGGAACTGCCGTAATTTGTGCCTTGCACAGCGAAGGCGTGCTGTAATTCGTGGCGGAATTTCGGGTGTTGGCTGATGCCTAAATAGGAGGTTCCCGCAAAATAGCGATAGGTCTTTCCTCCAAACTCCACTACTTTCTGGGGAGCAATATTTACTTCCATATTGAAAAAGGATGTTTTCGGACCAATTGAGAAAACAGAAGCAGGCGATATTCCTACTTCTGTTTTTTGATATTCAATGGTTTAACGTCCAAAAACGTGCCTGACCAGATTCAGTAGGCCTTAGCCTTTTTACAATAAGAATGTCGACGCATTTTACTCTCGCTTTTGTTCTTCTTTCTCTTACTGATGCGGGCTTTTTCTCAAATATTTGTCCCGGTCACAAGTCAGTTTACCGTTTATGATTTCCAGTTCCGCCACCTGTATCGAAGTTCTCTGATAATTGATCGTGCCCGATTCCGGAATTTCCTGCCCACTTTTGTTGTAACGCCTGCCCGGATGGGTAAAATAGAAAACATAAGCGCGGTCGTTGACAATCTTCACGTCGGCGTGGCGACCCATTACGTTGTCGTCGGGTCTGGCGCCGGGCTTGGTCAGTATCGTGTTATTCGGCTCCCAATTGGTGGCGTCGTCCGAGACGTAACAGTCCAAGCCGTTCCACTTGTCGGTGAGCATCCAGTACTTGCCTTTCCAATGAAACACTACCGGACCTTCGTGCGCGTTTCTGGATATTTCCGACGTGCCTTCCAGCTTCCAGCTTTTCAGATCGGAGCTCAGGGCCGACACCGTCTTACTACCGTTGGCTTCGTCTTTATACCACATTTTCCAAGAGCCGTCTTCCAGCCGAATCACCGACGCGTCGATGCATTCCTCGGTGCCTATCGGTTTTTCGGCCTTCCACGTTTCCATATCCTTACTGCTGTAATGCAGTATTTGCTTGGCTCCACCCCAATTGCTCCTTACGCCTTTGATATAGGTCACGAACATATGGTAATCGCCCGTTTTGCGGTCAAAAACCACTTGTGGCGCCCAGAAAGTATTGTGCCCCGAGTCGGGTTGCGGAAGTTTGGCCACGCCGGCGTAGGTCCAGCTACGGCCGTTGTCTCTGGATTTGGCCAAACCAATAGCCGATCCGTAGCAGTAGGCGACATTGTCGAAAGCCGCACTGGCGCGACGTTGCGTGTAGAACATCCACCATTCCTTGTATTTGGGAACCCAAATAAGGCTCGGATCGGCTGGACCGTCAAATACGGGATCGCGGAAAAGCGGTGCCGGAGCGT
The DNA here is from genome assembly GCF_036492835.1 of Fulvitalea axinellae. GTDB lineage: Bacteria > Bacteroidota > Bacteroidia > Cytophagales > Cyclobacteriaceae > Fulvitalea > Fulvitalea axinellae. The sequence goes on from NZ_AP025320.1 coordinate 108,659, forward strand.
GCGCGATATCAAACTTTGGCGGAGCCTTTCGCGCCGGCGCCGGATCGGATACGTCCCAAGGCGCCATGTTTAGGCCTTTGTGTTTCCAGCGCTTCGCCAAACGGGAAAGGTTGGACCGGAACCGATCATAATCCTTTCGCGCAGGGTCCGTCCAACCTACCGAAGCGTAAGCGGCTATTCTCGGAAAAGTCATATAATGCAGGTCTCCGCTGGTCGGGATCCATTCGCCCCACATCTGACACCCCATACCGATAATGTTTTTGTGATAAGCCTTGTCCAGATTTTTCGGTATCGGATCAAAATGGAAAGCTTTCTTTAACGGAATAGAAGAATGCGAATAGTCCAGATACGTGTATCCGTTAGTTGAGTTTACCACATCGTGGCCCTTCTCAACGGCTTGAAGAAAAAGCTTCTTGTCACCTTTCCAAAAATGAACCACCGCGTTTTTGGCCAATTCCCCCTCAACCGCCACTTTCTCATCGTACAAACGATCATCCACTTGGTGACCCATCACTTCGTTCCAACCCATCAGGCGCCGGCCTTTGGACTGCAAGTAGTTTCCTATTTTGTTTGTAAAATAAATCTGAAGATCAGGAAGCGTATTGATTCCTTTTTTCTTCATAAATTTTTTGATGCTTTTAGATTTATCCCAGATTTTGAAATCCACCTCGTCCCCACCGATATGGATTACTTTCGAAGGGAAAAGCTCCATCACCTCGTCCAAAACATCGGTAAGGAAGTTATAAACCTCGGGCTTGGTGATATCGAAAATATCGTCGCAACGGAACGAGTCGGGCACTTCAATGTCTTTGCCCAACGTGCCAAGCCAAGTGTAAGACGCCACCGCGGCCGAAGAGTGACCGGGCATCCCGATTTCGGGCACTACGGTGATATTGCGCAGACGGGCGTATTCCACCACTTCTTTGATCTGCTCCTGCGTGTAGAATCCGGAGTGCGGTTCGTCCGTACGTTTAGGACTATTCCATTTTTTCGGACCTATCTGCGAATTCTTACGGGTTCCCCCAACCTTGGTAAGTTTCGGATATTTTTTGATCTCGATACGCCAGCCCTCATTATCCACCAAATGCCAATGGAAAACGTTCATTTTAAGGAAAGCCATCTCGTCAAGCAAAAGCTTCACTTCGTTCATTCCCTTGAAAAACCGGGCTTCGTCAAGCATATACGCCCGCCAAGAGAACCGCGGCTTATCGAAGATCTCGGCGCAGGCCAAATATTGACCTTCCGAAGCGTCAATCAACTGAAGCAAAGACTGCAAGCCGTAAAAGGCGCCTTTACGGTGCGACGCAGAAACCAATACTCGGCTTTTGGTAATTTTGATCGCATAGCCTTCCTCTCCCAGCTTCCCCAATGCAGGATCGACAGTGAAAGCTATCACTTTCTTTTGGGCGTTCGCTTTGGCTGATCTCAGTGAAAACCCGAGATGTTCTTCCAGAGAACTTTTCAGCAAAGGGTGTATTTCCTTAAAAGCCGGATCCGCATATAATTTGAATCCCGGCCTTAGCTTAAGTGTGCCTTCCGTAAGCTGATACTCCAATGGCTGGGGCACGATAGGTACGTTGGCCCAGACGACATTCAACCAGCATAAAAAAAACAGCGTGGCCGCCCATGTTTTAAAACTCATTCTCATAATAAATAGATTAAATGATTCCATAACGGAATATTCCCACCACTATCCTTCTCCCAAAAAGGAGCGGGAACACCGCAAAAAAGAAGCCCTAGTAGGGATTCGAACAATAGTATATTCGTAAACCAAAATTTACAGACGAAAAGAGCCCGTGTATTCCGAACAGTTTATTCTCTATTATAGCAAGGCGCTATTACGCAGTACAAACACACGGGGAACAGTAAAAATAATGCCCACACATCTCGGCCTGTCCGCCCGGCGATATGGCTACAAAGAGTTTGTTTTGAAAGCAAAAATCAAGTGCTCTGGAAATCTCCCCCCCTATCTTGACTCAATAACCTCTATAATCAAGGAATTGTGTGTTTTTTAGAATTGTCCGGGAATTGAATGTTGTAAAACAGTAAAAAGTAAAGGTTTGTAGCAAAAATTGATCTACTGAACCAAATATGATAGTCCGAAACTCTCGAACAAAATTCAAACTTTGGCGGAAAGGGAAATATAATAGAATCTACGCCTTCGGAACCAAGCTTTGGAAGATAAGGGGCTATTCCGGATAGGTACGAACGGGCCATTCATACCTTTTCCTTTTTATCGGATACTAAGTCATATCGACATACTGACTTGCCTAAAAAAAAATGAGCCACGCTCCCGTTTGGAGCGTGGCATCAACCACTCATCAACAAATATGGAAAGACTACTTGCGATGCAAAACATAAATCTTGCGGCCGTTGATCTCGCTTACGAAATCGGCGCGCTTTAGTAGGCCGGCCCGCATCGTTTTGGCGTCACGCTCCGTACCCGAAAACAGTGTGTTTCCGTCGGTGTCGTATACGCTTACTCTGATTTTTGTGGCCACGCACTTAGAACCTTCGAACTGCAAATCGGCTAGATCCATTCCTATCGAATCGATCGATACTTCTTTAGCATTCTCAAGCATAACAATGCCCTTTTCTATTGAAGTAGCTTTCTTCTGTATATTCTTTTCCGCTACTACTGTCATCGGAAGAAAAAATAAGAGGCCGATTAATAACGCTTGCATACCCAATGGTTCTTTATTGTTCATTCTCCTTTTCTGTAGGCGAAGCGCATGCCAAAAATCACAACAATCTGATTAACTGACAATTATACTCGTTCGTGATTTTTTACGACAAAAACGTGTACTATTTTCGGACACTCAAAAGCGACAAAGCGTCCGTATCTATACAGCAAAAGGGTTTTTCGGACGGTTATAGGCCAAAATATGGGAGCGCAGGAGACTAAAAGCTTGTTTTGGCAAGAGAAAACCGTTAATTCAATTTTAAAAAATTATCATTTCCGCACAAAATCCGCAGGATCGAGGCTTTTCTCCTGGAAAATTCGTGCTATTAGTCCTCTTGCTTTTTTTCTAACCTCACTTTCTTCCAGCAATCGTGACAGTTTTCGGACATTCATCCCCACTCCTTTCGACTCCTCAAAAAACCCGGAAGACGGATTTGCTTTGGTCAACTTGTCCATAAGGTCAGGGGATCTGGTAATTGATAAAAGAGCCTGCATAAATCCGGCTTCCATCAATGCCATATCGGGCATAAAATTGATTTCCATGGTGGGGAAGAACCATGAGAATATGGCGCTGTCTCCGGAACCGCCCGCCAAGAATTTTTGCGTAAAGTCCTTAAGCAAAACGCCCAATTTTTCGGAGACTTGGCCCGCCAGCATAAACTTCTCGCTATTTGCCAATCGAGACAACCCGAAAGCTCCTTCCTCATAATTATCGTTATCGGCGGTATTGCAACGCATAGTATGCGGAGATACGGTTTTCATTAACTCACCATCAGAATGCAGGACCCTATTGGTAAAATCGTTAAGCATATTGAACGAAACCGTCTGGTCTATCGCCATAACTCCCTGGCTTTTGGGCAAAAACAAAAAATTCTCCGGATGGAAAATCTGGAGAAACCGGTCCCAGTTGCCCATTACCACGTCCATACCCAACATTTGGCCTATCCAAACCGACACTTCTGGATGCTTTTCGTACCATTCCACTGAAGCGGGGTCGCAATGGTCAGGAACTCTGGTTTCGCCCACCACTTTTTCCATTAGCAAGAAACCCTTCGTTTTCAGGTCAGTCAGTTTTTTTCGCAGAAGTTCCGCCCATTTGTCTTCGCCCTCGCCCTCTTCGAATTTTAGCCTTAGGAAAAGATCATTATAGTCACGCTCACCTCTTGGGCAATACTGCGTTACAGGCACATATACGCCCGTTTCTTCGCCCATAATGTGAATGAAATTCGTAGCGTAGGCTTCTTTTAATGACTCACGCGAATTGTTGCCCACTTTCAGGAAATAAGTACCGCCGCCATAGATGGTCACCTCAAAAACATTCCCGCTTTCGCCTTCCGCCACTTTCGTGACTTTATCGAGCATCTGCCATCTGGGGCTAAGCGGTCGACCTTCCATTATTCCGGGAACATAAGGCTCCGGAGGCATCAGGGAACGGCCACCACCGCTGGCTCTTGAGCCCGAACTTCGTCCGCTATATTTTCTTTCCTCGAACATTAATATTTATGACACAGAGTAAAAGGTCAAGAGGAACAAAGTTGTCCAGTGGATAATCTAAATTGTATGGCTTCGGCCAACTTATGGAGCGGGGAATTCCATGCCAAAACGGTATAAAATAAAAAACTGGTACAAGCGAAGCGCCTGCACCAGTTTCATTCGACTTGAATGGCGAACCATTCCTGTCATTATTACGAGCATCAATAAGGTTGAATATTTCTACAGTCCAAGTCCGTATCGTCACCGCCGTCCAAACCTGTGCTGGTATTTAGGGCTTTAGCGAACACTTCAAAATGCTTGAACCTACCTTGTGCCTTCTCATTTGGTCCGCCACATTCCACACCGCCGTTGATAATGGCGATAGTCAAGGCGAAACCTTGCTTACGTCCTACCGACTGGTCAGCGGAGCTTGGGGTCCAGATTCCGGGAATCATCGCTTGGTGACAAGACGGCTTCGGAAACTGAGGCGTCATCCAGAACCATATCGCTGTTTGGAAAGCGAAAGCGCCGTCTTCGGAAACACGCTCTGGATTATCAAGCATTACGCTCTTGTCGCCGAAAAGATATTCGCTCACTTGGCCATAGTTATAATTATAGCTCAACTGTATCGGTCCACGTCCATGGTATGATTTTCCTTCCGTAGGAGGGTATTGCTTATGCGGAACGGCGTAACCCACATGGCTCGATCCGTAATAACCCAATTCCTCCTTGTAGAACAAGCCCCAAGCGTATTTTCCGCCCGGCGCAGTGGCCCAGCCACCAGTGGTCTCTTGTGCGATATTTGCGAAAAAAGCGGCCAACTCGCGACGACGATCAGCATCGGAACCTTCGGCGGCGAAAGTAGCGTAATCCACAACTGTGGAGACAATAGGAAGCGTCTGCACCCATTCGTCATTAAATTCCGGCGGATCGCTTACCAGTTTTTCCTCTCCGGTATTTTTATCTATTCTATAGATTCTCGGCGGAATATAATAGGTGGCGTCACGTTGTTCTATCCTAACCTTAATGCCAGCCATAGCCTCGGCCGCTTTCAAGAAATTCTCATAGGTATAGAAATCCTCGTTTCCGCACTGGTTAGCCCCTTCGCTTTGCGCTCCTTCGGATCCGCACCTAAAAGGGAAAAGCTCATAATATTGTTCCAAAGACACCAATTCCGCAATGCTACTACTTCCATTGCCGTTGTCGTCTTCGTCATCTGGCGGAGTGGGTTCAACCGGATCCGTCGGGTCCGGTTTCGCCGGAGGCGGTGTCTCCGTGTCAGTTCCTCCATCGGAGTCACAAGCCATCATTACGACCATCGCGAATAGGAGCGAAGATAACCCTCCCCACAGTCTACTGTCTCTTATCTTTCTCATATCTAGGATTTTTCGAATAAACCGAAGCCAATAGTTACGCTTTTCGCCAATGGCAAAGCGCAACTAATCTCCAGAACTATTCATGGATGAAAACCAACAGGAACGATTGGGGCCTATCACCCCAGTCCAAAAAACCGGCGCAACAAAAATGGGTACGCCAACTTCTCAAAAAATAAAACGGCCTTTATCCAGCGGATATTTCCCTTGGTGTGAATTCCGGTAGTGTCTTTAACATCCTTTAACAACGCATCCGGGACAGGTACACTGTTCGCCGGATTTTATCCAAGCTCTTGAGGCAATTCCTCTTCCTGTTTCCGGTATTCGGACGGACTGCAAGCAAAACGTTTTTTGAATACGGAGCGGAAATATTTAAGGTCAGAAAAGCCCACTTTATAAGCGATCTCGCTAACGCCCAAGCGGTCTTCTTCCCTAAGCATACGGGCGGCCTTGCCCAAACGCACGTAACGGATAAACTCGACAATAGACATGCCCGTAGCCTTCCGGACTTTGGAATAAAGGCTGGAACGGCTCATGCGCAAGGCTTCGCAGATATCCTCAACCTTGAAATCCGGCGAGCCCATTCCCTTTTCGATCAAATCGATCACTTTGCGGGCGAATTTCTCGTCTTGCGAAAGGTGTTGCTCCGGGGCTTTCTCCTTACCGGCCAACAGATAAGCGGAAAGTTGCGAACGGGAGCGCAACAGATTGTCCACTTTCATCTTGAGCACTTTCGTATTGAACGGTTTTGTGATATAATCGTCGGCGCCATGCTCCATTCCCTCGATCATCTCGTCTTCGCGGGCTTTGGCCGTCAACATCACCACCGGCAAATGCGATGTCCGCTCGTCGATTTTTATGCGACGACAGAGGGTAAAACCGTCCATACCCGGCATCATCACGTCGCTGATTACTACATCGGGAAGCGTTTTTGTTTTCAGGTCTTCCAAAGCCTCTTTTCCGCCCGGAACGGACAACACCTCAAACTTGTCGGCGAAAATTTCGGTCAGGTAGACGCGCATCTCGTTGTCGTCTTCCACGATCATCATCCGTGGTTTGGCTTTGTTCTCTACCTCAACAGGCTCTTCTTCGACAATCGGTTCCGGCTCCGATTTCGGTTTTGGCTCAGGGAAACTCACCGGAGCGGACACCTCGCGTTTTTCGGCTACCGGCTCCTCTTCCGTCCCTTTTTTCTTTTTAAGCGACATTTCCAATTCGAAAACCGAACCCGAACCCAACTCGCTTTTCACGACGATCTTTGCCGAATGAAGATCGGCCAGTCGTTTTACCAAAGCCAAACCGATTCCCGTTCCGCCGATTCCCGCCGTATTTTCGGAGCGATAAAAACGATCGAAAACATGCTTGCGATCCTCGTCGTCCATTCCGATACCCGTATCTTTTACGGCCAACAAGAGCTTGTCGTTTTCCTGATCAACCTTGATATCCACCGTTACGGCACCGCCTTCGGGCGTGTATTTTATAGCGTTCTCAATTAGGTTTCGGAGGATGATCCCCACTTTTTCCCCATCGAACCAACCGGAATACTTATTCGTATCGCTTACAAAATCCAGCGTAAGGCCAGAGCGCTTGGCCTCTGAGACGAAACTTCGGGAAATTTCCCGCACAAAGCTTACGAAATCAAGATACTCCGGACGCAGAGTCTCCACGCCTTCTTCCAAACGCCTAAAAGCCATCAGCTGATCAGTGAGCTTCAGCAAAGTGTTCGAATTGCGGTACGCGCGCTTTACTTTGTCGCGGACTCCGCCACGGTGAACGGTATGCATCAGTTCTTCCAAAGGACCGACCACCAAAGTCAAAGGCGTACGGAGCTCATGGGCGATATTGGTGTAGAAATTCATCCGGTCAAGGTAGCCTTGGTGCTCCTCTTCCCGCTTTCTTTCCAAGTCGCTGACGCGATATTTGAGTACGGCCTGATTGGAGGTAAACCGTCCGTAGAAAAATACGACACCAACAATCGCCAACACATATGACAAGTAAGCGTACCACGTAGCCCACAACGGCGGATCCACCGTGATATGGAGTCTGCGGGGCTCCGGACTCCACTCGCCCCCACTAACCCGGGCTTTTATCTCGAAGGTATATTCGCCGGAAGGCAGATTGGAGAAGTTTACCGTATTTTGGCGTCCGGCGTAGTTCCAAGCGCTATCCAGCCCCACGAGGCGATAGGCAAAACGGATCGCGTCTTGCCGAACATAATCCACGCAGGCGTAACTGATACCAATATTCCGTTGCTCGTTATTCAAACGTACCGATTCGGTCTCTGTAAGCGCTTTTTTCAGGGGAGAACCCTGATCGCCAGGGAAAACCCTTTTGCCCGAAACTACAAGGCTCTTGAGCGTCACTTCCGGCGTTTCAGCCTTGATGTCAATCTTATCAGGATCAAGAATCAAGGCTCCGAATTTGGACCCGAAACATAAACGGCCGTCACGGAGTCTGCATGCGGCGTTTTCCACATACGGCGGTGGCGCTATGCCGTCCGATTCGAAGAAATGGTAGATCTTGCCTGATTCTCGCTCTAGCATGGAGATACTTTTGTCGGTGGCCATCCAGACCCTGTCCCGGTCATCGTGAAGAATGGACAATACACGGCCGAAAACGGGTTTACCATCTTGCCTGTAGGCTTTTAACCTTTTGGTAGCAGGATCAAAAGAATAGAGTTTTCCGCCCTTGGCCCCTACCCAAATTACGCCACGACGATCGGCCGAAAGAGCGTATACTTCGCTGAAATCAGCGTCTTCCAAGCTGGAATTGGGCAAACTCAAAGGAGAAAAACCGCCAATGCCCTGTTCCCAACGCGCTAGAAATGAAGCGTCCGAACCTCCGACAAAAAGCCCCTCGCGGGTTTGGGCCATACCCGATACCGAGCGGCTGAGGAAGCTTCCCTTTCGCAGGGATACTTGTTGCGTATTTTTCCTTTTGTAATCGATTCTGGTTACGGTCCAGTCCCTTTTTGATACCCAAAGGGATCCGTCGCCATCTTCGTAAAGAGTTTCTATTCTTTGGCTTTCCAAGGCCCTATTTTCCACGGATTCAAGGGGGAAAACGGTAAAACGATCTTTGGATTCTTCGTAATACAACAGTGTGCCTGAAGCCGTTCCCAACCAAAAGCGTCCGGAGCGATCAGAACATCCGGAGGTTAGGATTCCATGGTCCAAACCGTGGGTGTTGAGATTGTAATTTTTAATCTTGCCCGTTTTCCCGTCCTTTCTGGAAAGTCCTTGTTCTGTTACGAACCAGACATTGTTTTTCTCATCTTCGCATACCGCCTGCACTTTTCTGTAAGGCAAACCTTCGCCGTCTTCGCTTACGGACAACAGGCGAAAAGAATTGTCTTCCTTCTTCAGAAAGTCTACGCCTGTACCGACTGGAATTGCCCAAACTTGGCCCAAAACATCGGAATAAACACCGGATATATGCCTGTAAGACAATACTCCCCCCTGCTCTTCGGGAAGAATACGGCCTGCCAATTTCAGCCCTTCGGCCGGATCACGGGGAAGATCCATTATCAGTATCCCTTTTTCCAAAGTTCCCACATACAGATTATCGCCATAGTGGTCCACACATTGGAAATTCATCTGTTCCTTGTCACTTAAACCCTGTACCGGATATTTGTCAAAAAGATCGTCGTCGTCGTTCAGGCGCCATATCCCGGACATACTTAGCCCCAACCAGATGTTTCCGTAACCATCTTCGTAGAGAAACTGTACGGTCTCGCTTTCGGAAAGCGGTATCTTGCCTATCCTTACCTTACGCTGTTCGGCCACTCCTTTGGGAAGCCTGTAGATGTTTCCGTAACTATCGGTAAACCACAACTCTCCACCACGAGTAACCAGCAACGGCCGTATAGCCGCCCGGTCATCCATCCACCTTAAGGTCAACGCGTCAGAGATTCTGTGAAATCGGTTTCCTTCCGGATTCCACCGGCTGATTTCTCCCACGCCCGTAGAGATAAAGATATTATCCTCGCTTCCAAAAATGCTGTTGACATAAATACCCCGCACCTCGCTCTCGGGCACTTCCGTATAACGACTCATATCCATGTCGTACCACAGAAGCCCGTCGCCAGTGCCAATCCACATCCGGTTGATACTTTTCTGAAAATACAGGGACGTCACCCTACGGCGCAGGGGTGTTTGGCGCTGTTCAGGAGCGGGAAGTTCCCGGACTTCCTCTCCGTCGAAAAGCGTTACGCCCTCTTCGGTGGCTATCCACATCACGCCCGAGCGGTCTTTTTCGATATCGTGCACTACCAAACTGGAAAGCTCTCCCCTAAGGGTCAAAACTTTCCGGTATCCTTGATTTTCGGGCACACTCGCCTTGGCCGCACAACAAAACCCCAGCGACAAATTGATCACAAAAAAAACGGCGAATAAAATACGGTCCCTCATGGCAACTCTCACAAACACTTCCTGCTCCAGGGCCAGATTTTTCCTGTGTTCCTAAACAAGAAAATCCGTAGGTAATAATACAGGAGGCCCCTCCCTCCAAATATAACATTATTTCCCACCCAAACGGGCCCGGCAAAGGCTATAAATGGGTTCTGTGGCGTTTTGACCCGCCTTTCAGCACCTCACTCCCCCGTAAAAGCAACTGTTTATCTTGCTTAGAGCGTATTTGTATTTCGATAATTTACATGCCGAAGGACATTTCTTGTGATGTTTTATAAAAGAAAACCCCGACGCTATACGCACCGGGGTCCTTGGGTGTTGCAAATCGGATTTCTTATTGTCTCAGGTAATTTGAAATACGTAATTGCATATGCCTTTACGGCATCGGGTTTTCTTTTACTCTTTGGTCAGTTTGAATACTGCACTTTCGGCGTATTCGTTGATACGGATTTCTAGGCCGGCGTTCATCAAATACTCGCCACTGAAAGCTTTTCCGTCAGCCGAGAAATGGCTTTTGCCGTTTTTGTTCAGCTCCGTGATACGGTAGCGGGCTTTGGCGTCGAGGCCGTCAAGACGGATGATCGGAAATTCCTCGCGGTTATGGTGCTGGATGCTATAGGCAAAGAGAATGGCTTCGTCTTTTTCAGGCTTCGCATACATGATCGACGCCCAACCGTCACGCTCGTACGGCGAGTGCAGGCGGTAAAGGTCTCCGAACTGTACAACCGGGCGGATTTCGGCTTTGTAAGTCTCGATCGCTTTTTTCGAGAATACCTTCTCTTCGGCGTTCATGTGCTTTGGCTGAAGCTCAAGTCCCAAACGGCCCGACATGGCCACATCGAAACGGAATTTGAGCGGCGACAAACGCCCTGTCTGGTGGTTAGGCTGGGCCGAAACGTGAGAGCCCGTGGCGATGGCCGGATAAATATGGTTTGTGCCCCACTGGATGAAAATCCGCTCGTAAGGGTCGGTATCGTCGCTGGCCCAGAATTCGTGGTGATAAGGGAGAGAACCATAATCCAAACGTCCGCCACCGGACGAGCACACCTGAAGAATAACGCTAGGATGTTTGGCCACTAAGCGATCGTAAATTTTGTAAAGGCCTTTGGTGTAATCTACCCAAAATCTGGACTGTTCCTTTTTGGGCAAATGAGTGGAACCGATGTTTTCCACATGGCGGTTCGAGTCCCACTTTACGTAAGCGATTTTCGGATTGGCGGAGAGGATATTATCGATAGAGGTAAAGACAAAATCCTGCACTTTTGGATTGGTAAGATCAAGCAAAAGCTGGTCGCGCCATACTTTCAACTCCCTGTTCGGGCGCTGAACGATCCATTCCGGATGATTTTCCGCCAATTCGCTTCGTGGATTTACCATCTCCGGCTCAATCCAGATTCCAAAGTTGATATTCTGCGATTCGGCGTGATTAACCAAATGCGGAATACCTCTCGGAAGTTTTTTCTTGTTCACCTGCCAGTCACCGAGGCCAGCGTCGTCGTTATTACGCGGGTATTTGTTACCGAACCAGCCGTCGTCAAGAACGAACATCTCAACTCCCATCGCCGAGGCGTCGTTCATCATATCGGTCAGCACTTTCTCGTCGAAATCGAAATAAGCGCCTTCCCAGCTGTTAAGCACAATCGGACGTTCTTTTGCGCCGTCGCGCAGGGCGTATTCGCGTGCCCAACGGTGAAGGTTACGGCTGGCTAAGCCTTTGCCTTGGTCCGAATAAGTCCAGACCATTTTCGGAGTTTCGAAAACCTCGCCTTTGGCCAACGGATAAGCCGAGCCAAATGGATGGGCACCGGCAAGTACATGCAACTGCCCTTGGTGATCGCGGTGGAAAGCCATGCGGAAGTTGCCCGACCAAGCCAGGGCTCCGGCGTAAACTTCTCCGTATTTTTCCTGCCCAGGGGCGTCAACGGAAAGCATAAACGATCCGTTTTGGAAACGCGAGCTACGTGTTCCCGATTTGGAATCAATCACTTTCGTTCCTTCGAAAAGCTCCTCTTCCATACTTCCCATCTCCGAGGCCCAATCGCCAGCGAAGTGAGTCAGGTGGTAACTTTTACGCTTGAAATGAGCGAACGAGGAAGCGAACTCTTCCAGCATTACCGGTTTTTTTCCCGAATTCGTTACGCTCATACGTTGCGTTATCACATTCTCTTTTGCGTAAGCGTCGTAAAATATTTTTACCGTAAGCGGATACACCCGGTCTTTGAGCGTAAGCTCGGTGTGAGTAATGTTGCGGTCATTGGCATCAAGCCAAGTGCGTTGTCCTTCGAATTTCAGATCAGTGCTGAGGTTTCCGTCTGCATGGGTCACTTTCAGCATCGGGTCGTAAATATAGCCAGCTCCGAAGGTCGGGAACGCTTGCCTTAAGTCGTAGCGGTAGCCATAGTTTGGCGCTAAGTCCCTACTCTCCAAAGTCACCTCTTCCGGATGGGCCAAGCGCTTTCCGAAATGACGGAAAACGGGAATCCCATTCTCATCAACGGACAGGACTATGGAAACATCATCAGTATTTACATGTATGATTTTGCCTGTAGTTTGGGCCTTTAACGTTCCGGAAAAAACGATGACCAAAGCCAAAAGCAAGGAAGCGGGCTTCCATTTATTCAAAAAAAGCTTTCTCATAAAAATATCGTTTGAATTCAAATTCATCTGCCAAGGCATGGACAAGCAACCACTAAGTTGTCGATAGCCCATGTAGCGCACAAGCGCAAATGGATGACTTTACGCAAAGCTTTGCGCAATGGGGTTTGAAAAACGGTATAACACTGCCCGCCTCAGTATATATAGATGTCGTTAAATGAGAAAAACCCTTAGTCTTTATCTGAAAAAATGTCTGAGGAAAAAACTGCACACTAACTCACAACACATATAACATGTTGATAATCTGAATAATACTTTCGTATTTAAAAATAGAAAAGCTGATCTCGATAATCGTCGAAACCTAAGCGATGGTAACAGGCTGAATATCCACATCCGACTTGGCTCTTTGCCTGGCTTTGAAGTATCGCTCAACATCTTTGGGCGAGTCCAGTTTATAGTCGCCTTGCAAAAAGCTCATCAATTCATCGGAAAGATGATTCATTGCTTTATAATCAGTGGCTTGTTCCACATTCCAAAAGTGATATATCCAGTCGGAATAGATTTTTTCGAAAACGGTCATCTCATTTAGGCTGATCCATTTTATCCGTAAGGTCAAATGCGAAGGCGTATTGTTGCGCAAAGCGTTTTCGGTGAAACGACGGAATTCGCAGTCGGCGAAACGGGCTGTCCAGCCGGGAAGCAGTACGGTAAGGGTTCCGTTATAATCTTTGGCCGGGAAATTTCCTGTCGCTCCTTTATAGTAAAAGCTCATACCTTTTCCGCTGGCTACATCCAGCTCTGTTATACGTTCGGCGTAACGAGCAACTTCTCGGGCGTAGTAAAGCGCCTTTTCGTTATCTGGATCCTTTTTGTTATCATAAAACACTTTGCTCGTTATGGGCAAAGTCTCTCCGCCGTTTGTCCATAATGGCCTATACTCGTTTTTAAATATTTCCACCGGCCTAAGTTCGCAACCTTCGGGCGCTTCCATTTTCTCCAAGGCTTTGATACTTGTGGCCAAATTCGGAAAATTGCCATACAACTTTCCTTCAGGATGACCGTCTTTATACAGTTGGATACCGTAGCGTTCATGTCGTTCCAGTTCTACGGAAAACTCTCCCCCGTTCTCTTTTTTCATTTTGAGTAACGTCACCAAGACCGTTTCCTGCAACTCCTCGGGACTTACAGAAGGCTCAATACTAAACTCCACACCTCGGCATTTAAACGTCACACCAACAAATGGAATACGATGGCGATGCCTCAGCAAAGTATGGTCAAGCACGTATAAACCTTCACTTTGATAATTCCAATCAATCAAAAGGTTTTTGAGGGAAAATACGGCCAAGGTTGCGTCACTTTTTTTACTGTAAATAGCCAGTGTGCGCCAAACTGATATTTGGTCTTTATTCCCCGCACTGTCGTCTAACGATTCCAAAACAAAACTTACTCTGTCTTCGGAGGTAATCACAAGATGCGAAGTATTGCAAGAATAATTCTTGGGATAAAAATCATTACCCTTTACCTTTTCCAACCAAGTGGATTTGTTCGAATCACTTCTGAATAACAGAACCGTATAATTGTATTTTCTCGAGTATATTTCGAGTAATCGATAGTTATCTTCAAAAATTCCTTTTCGGAATAAATCTTCGTCTATTTCGATATCTTTCAGTAAAAATCTATTTACTTCTTCTTTAATATTTTCGGGATTATCCTTTATTCCGGTGAGTTTACTCTTTCCTGTAAATAATTTATAATCGGTAGGGAACGGTTTTTCTGAACTTGGTTTATGAAAAGCCACCTTAGGAAAAAGACTGCTTGCAAACCTGGACGGCCGTAAAGGCAAATCCAGTTTTAACCTAATGCGTCTTTCCAACACCGAATAGTTTTCCCGGAGCCAATATCCGTCACGAGGCAAAGGAGAGAGCGATTTTGAGGAACTAAGTTTACGTTGTTCCGTCACGATTTTGGCTAAGGGTTTCACCTCTGTTTGGGCCTTGTGGCCGGGATAGAAATCAAATTTATGGAAAGGAAGATCATGATAATCCTCTCCGAAACGAACCATCAGATGCCTTAAAAAAGTAAGTCTGCGGTTTTCCAAATCATCTATCCTACGGATTATCTTTTCTTTTACTTCAGCAAGATTTACCGAGTCTCCCGAATCCAATAATTGTCCCAGATATACAATATCAATCGGTACTTGGGCCAAATAAGCCGTTTCTAACTCAGGATCTAAAGAATATAACTTTCCGAAGTTATTTATTTCTGACAAATGATTGCTCATCAGATGTTCGAATAACATCATAAAGCCTTTAAGCTGTAAAAGCTCTGGAGCACAATTCTGCTGGCGCTTTTCTGTTTCGGATTTATCGGAAGAAGTAGTTTCTTTTCGCTTTTTAACGCTTTTTCCTTCTAAGGGAAAACCTCCGTCTCTAAGTCTTTCCAGATTACTGAAAACTTCTTCCTTGGAAATCGAAACGATACTGCCTTTCTTAAAATATTTAAAGAAAAGTGGATTATTAATATCATCAAGATGGATCGACGCCAAACGGGGCGAATTCATCCAGCCAATGGCTACTGCTTCGGGCTTTTCCTTGCCTTCCAGCCTGTCAGTGTAGTTGACATAGCCTTCGCCAGATTTCCAGACCAAAAGGTTAAAACGCTTAATCGACTTTATACCAGTAATATCGGCCAGAAGATTGATAAACTCGCCATTCTGAAAATAGGAATCCTTGGTTCTGAGATCATGATCCAGGATTAATCCGCAACGCAAAGCCGGACCTTCGAAGATCTCATCGGCCGACATTCCCATTTTTTTCGCCTCCTGTAGCGTATATCGCTTTAAAGGACGTGTGATGTAATCGTTTAGACGAGCCAACACTTGGGCATGAACATCGTCCGCCGAACAATCATCTTCCAAAACTATTTCGCAATCGACGAAGAGTTCCTGCGGATCTTGAATAACAATTCCACAAACATCTTCGCCCAGATTCCGATTTTCGGCCAACAGTTCATAGATTTCTTCTTTTATCCGCTGTCCATGAAGCTTTTTGTCGAAACCTTCGGCCAATTCCACCCGCAGGATATATAAACCAGATACGGTGTCTGGCCTGTCGTTTCCAAGCTGATCGAACCAAACGTTTCGGACCCTCTCCACTCGGTCTATAATCAATTTTCGCCAATGATTTACAGTTACGGGAGTGCCTGACAGAATTTCAAACGGTGGCAAGAATGAGGTCTCACTTTCATTTTTTCTATAAGTAAGAAGTTTCTTGACATCCAGCCCTGTACGGTTTGCCATATCAGACAAAACATAGCAAAGCTGATCCAAAACGCTTAGATTGGAATCGATATTAACTCCCTCTGTCAGGCTTTGGATAAAAGCCATTCCCACTTGTTTTAAAAAACTGAAATCCAGCGCTTTAATATCTTGTTTTGTTTTCAGTATCCCGTATTGATTTTCCATTCAAAAAATGGTTATCACCGCTTTTCATTCAATAGCTGACTCAACTTCCCGGACCCGATTCGGGTAACAAAATTTGGTTTCCAATCAGGAGTATTAGTTTGTGGAAAATGAATTTGCATATGTTGAATGTATTTAATAAAAATTATTCATTACTTAAGATAGTGATGATTCTTTTTAAGACAAAAAAATTATTTAATTATACGTTTTTTAGAGGTCGTGGAACCTAAAAAAAAGCCATCTGTCTTTTGGGTTAAATTACCCTGTTTCCAAAGAGGTTGGTGAGGTTTTTCAAAAGATCACGCTCTGTTTTAGGAATGTTATCTATTCAGAATAATTAGATATTTCCTTAATGGTTTTACTCCCCTGTTTTTTCTCTATTCAGTTTTTTGGGGGGAATTGTGAAGACAAAATCAGCCCTAATTTTATATTCCCATTTTCGGTATTATACAATAAAGCCATCCTTGCTAGATGGCTTTTGTTCGGAGCTTGAGAGCTCTAGGCTTTATAAGAACAGGCGGAGCATTTGCTCCGGTTTTCTCTATTTTTTGTAACCGAAGTTATTCTACTATAATCTCATCAGCGAAGATCCAGGCCGGTTTTCCAGCACCAGAGTGGTCGTCCGGCAATGGAGCCGGAAGAGCTTCAATCTTCAGACTACGAATATCTTTCACATCACAGTCAACACTGATTTCAGTTACGCTTTTGCCTTGTGACGCTTTAGTATCCGGAAGGCGCTTATAAGCGAAAGCTTTGTGGCCTTGTTTTGTCTTTGAAGAATAAAGTTTGAACTGGTTCGGAGGCAGAATCCAGGACCCTTCATCTGAAAGGAAACGAACGGTTACGCGTTTTACGTCGCGAGCCTCTTTCCAGTCAAGACGAACGAGCATTCCTTTTTTACCGAAGCCCGCCCAATCCGGATAGTCCAAACTCGGAGCCGTCTTGCGATCAAGCAACAATGAAATATTCTTTTCGAATCTCGGATCAGGGTCCGTCTCCGGCGTAAGCTTGGCGGTGGCTCCACTTTTGGCTTTGTAGTAACCTACCTTCAGCGTACGGCTTTCTTCAGATCCTTTCTTAAAAGCCTTGGCCTTAACGTCAGCCGATTGTTCAAGTTTTACGGGCTGTGTGTAAAGCGCCGATTGGGCGTTAGGTTCCGTACCATCGGTGGTGTAGCGGATCTCGGCGCCTTCGGTTGCGCAGAAGAGTTCCATATTCATTTTCTTTCCGAAAACGATACGGTCCTCTTTGGTGTACGGTGCGAAAACTTTTGTCGGCAACATCTCCCCTACGTTTCCGGCGACGGCTTCGGGAGTTTTTCCGAAACGGATTTTTGAGAATACCGGAAAGTGATCGGATACGTAAAGATTTCCTTCGGTAAGGCGAACCGTGTAGTGCTTATCGAGCCAAACGCGATCGTTTACCAAAATATGATCTATCAAGAGTTTGTCTTTGCCATAGGCTTGATATGTGTAATCGTAAGGTTGGGACTCTTTGGCGATTACGCGGCTGTCCGAGAGCTTCTGCAAACCTTGCCACTGCCCGGTAAGGATGGCGTAAGGGCTGTCTTTCGGCTCAAAGTTGAAATCCCCGGTTACGATCACCGGATCCTCTCCGGCCAATACTTTGGTTCTGGCCAAAAGAAGTTTCGCGCTTTCTTCCTGAGCTTTATGCCCTTTGTGGTCAAAGTGGGTGTTTACGAACAGGAAGCGGTGACCGGAAACTTTGTCTTTGAAACGTCCCCAAGTGGCGATACGGCAAACCGCCGCATCCCAGCCCATACTTCCGGGAATCTCCGGCGATTCGGAAAGCCAGAAATTGCCTGTTTCCAAAAGTCTGAAACGCTTCTTTTTATAAATAATAGGAGCGTATTCGCCCTTTTTCTTTCCGTCTTCGCGCCCCACTCCACAGAAAGCGTAATCGTCTTCTTCCTTGAGAATATCGAAAAGCTGGTCCTCGTAGGCCTCCTGCAATCCCGCAATATCAGGGTTTTGTTCGTCAAAAAGCCTGTACACCAACGGAACCCTGTTTTTCCAAACGTTATCTCCGTCATTGGCCCGGCCATTCCTGATGTTGAACGACATAACTTTCAAAGGTTCATCAGGCTTTTTCTCGGCGCATCCCGAAAGGCCCAATATCAGCAGACCAAGGCAGGCCAAACCCCATCGTTGCGCTAATCTCTTTATCTTGTCCATTACCTTAATGGTTTTTGACTTATTTTGACAAAGCAAAAATAAACGATTCCGAGATCGATTTCCTGTATGAGGAACGAAATCGGAATCGTTTATTCCAAAAAGAGGCGCATTCTCGGCGCCTCTGCATTTTTGTCTTGACTTCTTATTCCACAATAATCTCGTCAGCGAACATCCAGGCTTTCGAGCCTCCGCCCAAGTGCCACGAAGGAAGAGTGCCTACGTTGCGGGCACGTACCTTAATATAGCGGGCCGATGTTCCGGCAGGAAGTTTCTGAGAGAATTCCTTGATGCGGATCACAGGGTGCGATGTCGGCACAGGATGCGTCAACTTACCGGCTTTGCGGAAGTTTTTGCCGTCTTTAGAGTATTCTACCTCATAAGAAGTTGGCAAGAACAACCAAGAGCTGGTATTCTCAAGGAATCGGGTCGAAACGGCTGTCAACGGCTTCACGCCACCCAAATCCACGGTGGCTACCAAATCGTCGCCTTGGAATCCGCTCCATTTCCCGTCGCGGAGATTTTCGGTGCCCAACTGGCCGTCGAGCAATGTTTTGGTGCCCGGGTTGTAGGCTTTGCCCGCCGGTTTTTCCAAAGAGATTTTAGGGAAACCTTTGCCCGAAACGTTAAACTTGGCCTTTACGAATTTCTCTTCGAGAGTTGGGCTCGGAGCGAAACCGTCGGCGAAGGCTTTGGCCTTGAGCGTAGTGGTTTTTCTAAGCTTCAGGCTGGCTTTGTATACCGGCGATTTAGCCGTAGGCTCGGTTCCGTCGGTAGTGTAGCGGATCACCGACTTCTGGGTAGAGGCCAAGCTTACTCGCTTGTCGCTTTTGAAAACCCTTCCGGCTTCGTTTACGAAAGGCATGTAAAGTTTGGCCGGCAATTTGGCCACAGCGTTGTTTCCGAAAGCTTTAGACTCCGGACGGTCGGCTTTAGCCGTGCCCAAGTTTTTGTTCGGTTTCGGACCCATTACGAATACGAGTTCGCCACCGGCTTCCAAGTCGCTGTGCTTGATGAACGTTTTGGCGTAAGGCTTTCCGTTCAATGTCATCGACTGGACATAAACGTTTTTCTTAGAATTGTTCTGGGCTTTTACCGTAAAGGTTTTACCTGATCCCATAGTCACAACCGCCTCGTCGAACAACGGGCTACCGATGATATATTCGCCACTGGCGGGGTTTACAGGGTAGAATCCGAGCGCGCTGAAACCTAACCAAGATGACATCTGACCGCAATCCTCGTTGCCCGAAAGGCCGTCTGGCTGGTCAGTGTACATCTCTTCCATGATGTCGCGAACGCGGGCCTGTGTTTTCCAAGCTTCGCCTGCGAAGTTGTAAAGGTAGGCTACGTGGTGGCTCGGCTCGTTGCCTTGGGCGTACTGTCCGATCAGTCCCGTAACGTCAGTGCTGTGACCTGTCATTTCGGTTTGCTGTTCGAAGAGCGAGTCGAGCATGAAAGTGAATTGCTTGTCGCCTTTGTGCAGGCCGATCAAACCTTCCACATCGTGTGGAGCGAAGAAGCCCCACTGCCAAGCGTTGCCTTCAGTGTAGTCTCCCGATCCCAAAGCCGACGATTCCAACGGGTTGGTCTTGCGGTTCCAGCGTCCGTTAAT
Organism: Fulvitalea axinellae; assembly: GCF_036492835.1. Lineage (GTDB taxonomy): Bacteria > Bacteroidota > Bacteroidia > Cytophagales > Cyclobacteriaceae > Fulvitalea > Fulvitalea axinellae. The sequence continues at coordinate 128,456 of NZ_AP025320.1, forward strand.
CTCACGGCCACGGAAAAGTCCCATCTGGCTGTCGAAGTATTTTTGGTAAGACTGCGAACGGGTGGTGAAGTATTCGTAGTCTTTCGTTTTACCCAACTTCTTGGCTACCTGCGCGATGCACCAGTCGTCAAAAGCGTATTCCACAGATTTTGAAACGGAGTTCGATTCCTTGTCGCAAGGGATAAAGCCCATCTCCTTGTAGTAGTTCAGGCCCGAGATATCGGCCATGGCGCTGTGCTTCATAGCTTTGTAAGCGCGCTCGGCGTCAACGCCCGACTGTCCTTTGAGGATGGCGTCGGCGATAACCGGTACCGAATGGTAACCGATCATACAGTTGGTCTCGTTGCCGTGGAGTTCCCAGATCGGCAACATTCCGTATTGGTCGTATTTGTCAAGCAAAGAACGGGTAAACTGGTCGTTCTTCTCAGGTGCGATAATCGTGAAAAGCGGGTGTGTGGCACGGAACGTATCCCAAAGCGAAAACAGCGTGTAGTGCTCTTCACCTTCTTTCACTTGGTGGATTTTGCGGTCCATGCCTGTGTATTTTCCGTCAACGTCGGAGAATACATAAGGCGCTACCATAGCGTGGTAAAGTGCTGTGTAATAAGTACGCAAGTCTTTGTCCGAACCGCTTTTGACAGCGATTTTGGCCAAAGCCACTTCCCACTCGTCCTTTGACTCTTGGCAAACTTCGGCGAATGATTTCCCTCCGATTTCCTCGTCAAGGTTAAGTCTGGCGCCGTCGATAGAAGTACCCGAGATACCTACCTTGGCGGTGATTTTCTCGCCCGCTCCGGTTTTGAAACGCAATGCGGCTTTGAGGTTTTTAGATTTCTTCTCCGTAACTCCTGCTACCGGCTGGTCTTCGGCAAAGATCTCGATCGCTTCGAAAGGCTTTGAGAATTTGGCCACGAAGAATACGGTATGGTCCATTGCCCAACCTTTTGAGCGGCGGTAACCCACAACCTCCGTATCGGAGATTTTCTTGATAAAACCTTCTCTAGGGCCATCGGAAACGCCGTGCTTCAAGTCGATAATAATGTTCGACTGGGCAGACTCAGGGTAAGAGTACTGGTGGTAACCAGCGCGTCTGGTACTGGTCAGGGCCACGTCAACGCCATAGTCGTCAAGGTGAACTTCGTAGTAGCCGGCACTGGCTTTTTCTTTGGCTTTCGAAAAACGGGAACGGTAACCTTCGTCAGGGTTTTCCTTAGATCCCGCAACGATTTTCACGTCGCCTACGGTCGGCATAAACATGATATCGCCCAAATCAGGACCGCCGGTACCGCTAAGGTGCGTGTGCGAGAATCCCATGATGGAATTATCCGAAGCGTGATAACCGCTACACCAGTCCCAACCACGGATTCCGGTGTCGGGGCTCAGCTGTACCAACGCAAACGGGCGGGTAGCTCCGGGGAACGTGTGCCCGTGTCCGCCAGTACCGATAAACGGATCTACGTAATCCGAAAAATTCGTTTTGGGCCCAGAGGAACAGGCCATGAGAAACGCCGCAAAAAGCGCCGTGAGAAAATGGATTCTTAATTTCATAATCGCCAGATGTTTCTTGATCATCCAAAAAGGTGCCCTGAAAAAAGATAGCCCGCAGTTGCGCCTGCCAGATTCAGAGTACTACGAAAATAGGCCAAAACGCCAATGTTTCGGATACTTTGGCGCTTACAAGCGGGTTACATTCTGGATTTGTTCTCGATTTTCGTCAAGTTTTGTAATAAAATACCAAAACTCAAGACAATGGTCAAGCGCCTTTTCTTTTCCTTTTTCTTCGTGAGTCAAACCACGACTTACCGTCAAAGCGGATATGGCAAACCCTTCCGGAAAACGGGCTGGTAACGGTAGCCTCAAAAAATCTCTCGCTTGCATCCATCCAAGGAGACTCGAGCGTTTTGCCGTCTAATGTAAAATCCGTTACGCCCAATTCTTGGAACGTCTTCGCATACCTTCCTTTCTTATGGCGAAAGCTACGCTGGGCGTAATATACCTCGTACATCCACAAACGGACAATCTCGTCCTGATCATATTTGAACGGTTCCTTTCTGCCACCTACTTTTTTGTCCGAAAACTGAAGAAAACCCCAGCGTTCCGGGTAGTGCATATTGATCAAATACTGGGGCGACCAAACCCAGTTATCCTCGCGGATGCGTTTGCCGTTCTCCCGTCTCTTCTTGACGTATTTTCCTTTTTTGATCTCGTGCTTCCATTCCACCCTCGAAAAGTTGATCCGCCATTGTGTTCCGTGTCTGGGCAAGGCTCTGCCAAACTGGGTTTCGGAAAGGGAAGCCAAAGGCAAAGCCACTTCCACGCTCCAGCCTTTGTCGGTGTCAGACGGGTCGTTTATCGTCCCGTCCACACTCACGGCCGATTTGAGGCCTTTCATATCCCAACCGTTAACATGCAAACCACCTTCACGATAAGGTTTATCCAACATAAGGTCCCATTTGGTACCCAATACGTTTATCTCAAACTCATGATATAAGTGGGTGTCGGAATTCGGGTCGATGAAAATCTCGAAATCATTATCGTAATAGATTATGCTCTCATCCTTGGTAAGTTTTCCCCACAAATGCGGTTCCTCCAGCTCGGCCGATACGTACAGGTATTTGTCGTCCCAAAGCATCTTGGCTCTGGTCTTGAATCTCGGTGTCGGCTTTTCGCTTCCCTCGATGTCAATAAAAGCGTCTGTCCATTCGGCGTTGGCCCAATCCTTTTCGTCCAATTTGCCGTCTATCGTAACGGGGGCGGTTGTCCGGTAACAAACATAGCCCTTGGGTTTCGGGATCGGCTTTAAGCTTTTTTGAGCCATTGCGCAGGAGATACTCAGCGCCAACGCCAAAGTCCCCACTATCCAACTTCCTTTCATCATTGTCAACTTCAAAAAGTGATCGATATTCCCCAGAAACATAAGTTTCCAAACCGGGAATTATGAAAAAAGTCCGACTTAAGCCGGACTTTCAAAATATTGTTTAGAACGCTTGGTCCAGCGTCGTGATTTTCAGTTTCTTCCTCACCACTTCAGGTTCAAGCTTGGTCCTGAGGTGAATTTCCCGGGTATGGCCTGGGATTATATTGAAATAATTGTCGGAGAAGAATCCGTCTTCGTTCGGTACGGCCAAGTATACGTTTCTGGCCAATACGTCGGTGTCGAGTGTAATGACACAACCGTCAGTGGCTTTCTTCACGTCGGCTTTAACTGTCGGCTTAGCCAGCTTCACGTCTTTCGGATGCTCGAAGAAAAGGAAGTTTTCGGAATCAACCGATCCGTCCTCAGACTTCAAAGTCACGTACATGAAGGTTTCCTTTCCTGAGTCTCCTTTAAGGAACGCTTTGCGGGTAGTTTCCCAATAAACGTTGCTACCGTTCGGCTTCACGCTGATTTCGGTCTCGCGGTTTTGGAGGACTTTACCTTTGTTATCGATCAAGCTGATATTAAGCTTGGCTTTCACAGGTTCCAGTTTATCGGAAACTGCGAACACCTTGATCACGCCCGTACTGTCCATATCCGGCGATACGAGTACGGGTTCGAAGGCTTTCTTGATATAATAGTGAGTCGCTTTCCAGTTGCCGTAATAGTCGATACCAGACCAAGAAGCCACCGGCCAGCAGTCGTTCAACTGCCAGTAGAGCGATCCCATACAGAACGGCATTGCGCGGCGGTGGGCCTCGAAACCGATTTTAAGACCCTCAGCCTGAAGAACTTGACCTACGTAAACGAATGATTCGAAATCTTTCGGCTCATCGTAATACATATCCATGTAAAGCTTGATGGTTTTGTTACCGATCGAGCTTCGCTGGTGGGCTTTCATTACGTCGGACTCGATGGCCCAATCTTCAGGCACCGAATATTTCTTGATGGATTCCATCTCGGGGAACGACTGGAATCCGTATTCGCTCATAAAGCGGGCGATGTATTTCTTGTAGCTTTCGAAAGGTAATTTACCCCACCAAACACCCCAGTAATGGTTGTCGCCGTTGGCGCGGTCTTCGGCTTTCGGCCAATTGTGCAACGGCGAAGAAGCGAGGTAGAACTTGTCGTCAAGCTCCGAAGTCACTTTAGGAAGAAGCTCGTGGAAAACAGCCTTGTAGTCGTTGTACAGGTTAATGGAATCTTGCTCCGAATAACCGTAAGACTTCTGCCATCCCCAGCTTTCCCAAGCGCCCTGGATTTCGTTATTTCCGCACCACAACGCGATCGACGGGTGGTTACGCAGACGTTTCACGTTGTAAACGGCCTCTTCCTCTACCCTTCTGAGGAAATCGTCGCTGCCCGGGTACATGGTGCAGGCAAACATAAAGTCTTGCCATACCAACAGTCCCATTTCGTCGGCCAGTTCGTAGAAGTAATCGTTTTCGTAGATACCGCCACCCCACACGCGAATCATGTTCATGTTGGCGTCTTTGGCGCTTTCGAGCAAGTAACGGTAACGCGCCGAATCAACCTCGGTCACGAAGTTGTCCGAAGGAATATAGTTGGCGCCTTTCATAAAGACAGGCTCTCCGTTCACTTTGAAGAAGAAGCTTGTGCCCATATCATCAGGCTTGTTTACCACCTCGATGGTGCGGAAGCCAAAGCGTTCGCTCTTTTCGGAAACGATAGAATTTCCTTTTTGCAACGAAGCTGTCATATCATAGAGATTCGCCTCTCCGAGTCCGCTCGGCCACCAACGTTTAGGTTTCATTACTTCCAGAGGAAGGCTGATTTTGTTGGCGCCTTTTTTAAGTTCGAAGCTTTTGCTATTGGAGAAAGTAGCTTCTCCGTCTTTTCCGTTTACAGAAAACGTATAGCTACCAGGCGTTAGGGCTTCCACCTCGGCGGAAACAACCAATTCGGCTTTGTCGTCTGTCAAAGACTTCTGCGTGTATTGCACCCATTTAATGTCGGCCGAGTTCCAAGACTTCAAAGCCACCGGACGGTAAATGCCGCTAGTTACGAAGCGTGGACCCCAGTCCCAACCGTAGTGGTAAGGCGCCTTACGCGTAAATACACTGAGTTTCTTTTCGTGCTGGTCGTTGTCGGCCGGGTAACGGTACGGCGAGGCTTCCCACTCGTCCATCACCTCGTTTACCGGCGAACGGAATACGACGCGGAGTTCGTTATCTTTGGCTTTGAGAGCGCCTTTGCAAGGCACTTCGTAGCCAACGAACATATTGTCGGATTTCAGAATCAGACTGTCGTTCAGGAATACGTCGGCGTAGGTATCGAGGCCCGGAAATTCCAAGGCCACCACGTCGCGGTCAAGGACGCCTTCGGGAGTATCGAAAACCACGCTGTACTCCCAGTCTTTCGTTTCAATCCACTGCTGGTCTTTCTCGTTGGTTCTGTAGAAAGGGTCTGAAATCTTCTTGTTAGCGAGCAAATCCGTATGCACCGTTCCTGGTACCGTAGCAGACATCCACTCATTTTTGTCCGCTTGCCGGAACTTCCAGTCCCCCTCCAAGGCCTGTTGGTCAAAGCCCTTATTCGGCTGGCATGCCCAAGCCGTGAGCGCCACCAACCAGTAAAACCATCTCTTCATCATCGTAGAGTTCTGTTATATGCTAAACCGCTTTTGCCGTTGAAAAAAGTTCATCCAAAATCTTGCGTGTGTCCACGACTTTCTCACCAGCGGCACGGATCAAGGAGTTTTCAGGAATAGCACCTGAGCTACTCATATTGATTTCGCTTTCGCGATATTCCATTAGGCCGTCCACCAGTTCCATTGCCGAAAAATGACATTCGTTCGCATCCGTACGAGTAACGATATCGGCCACATTCGAAGGATTCACCCCGCTACCCGGCATGATCGAAATTCTTCCCGCCGCCTGCTCGTTCACCCTTTTGATCAGATCCGCTCCCAAGTCGGCCGTGGCCTTCTGTCCCGAAGTAAGAATCCTAACACATCCGCAATCAATTACGTCTTCGAGGGCTTTTAAGGGGTCTCTCGCAACGTCAAATGCCCTGTGAAAAGTAACTGGCAACGGAGCTGCCAATTCCACGAGTTCTTTCGTGCGGGCTTTGTCCACTGTGCCATCCGCTTTCAACACGCCTATTACGATTCCGTCCGCACCGAGGTTTTTGGCCGTTTGTATATCATACTTCATGATCTCGAACTCGCTCTCGGTATAGCAAAAATCACCGCCGCGGGGCCGAATAATCACATACAAACCAATACCTATGTTCCCTCTTACGTCTGCGATCAATCCAGCGCTTGGCGTAGTCCCGCCCTCCAACGGTCCTGAACAGAGCTCGACGCGGTCGGCTCCGGATGCTTCAGCTATACGCGCTGATTCCGTGTTATACACACAGATTTCGATCAGCTTTTGATGTCCCATTCTTAAAAATCATGAAGGTCCGGCTATGGGAATAACCTATAGCCGAACTTGTGAATATTTCTTTACCTGATTCGGAAAAAAGGTTTTACCTCAATTTCCATCAGTTCCATTTGAGTCTGAATTTGGCATCTTCCAAACGGTTGCCGTCAGAATTGCACACAGAAAAGTTGAAGCCGGAACGCACACTATGTCCGCCGTACTCGCCGTCCTTGTTCAATGCCAAGATTCCAACCTGCAAGTTCGGCATGTCCGGATGGTTCTTGTGAACTCTCATAATTCGCTCAATCGCCAACTTGGCGGCCTGTGCCGGCGAGTGTCCCTGACGCATCATCTCAACGGTGATGGTTGTAGCCGCAGTACGAATTACCGCTTCGCCCAAGCCCGTAGCGACAGCGCCACCAACTTCGTTATCGACAAAAAGTCCGGCACCGATAAGCGGGGAATCGCCTACACGGCCCGGAAGTTTCCAAGCGGCTCCACTTGTAGTACAAGAACCCGAGATATTTCCATTAGCGTCCAAAGCCAGCATTCCGATGGTATCATGGTTCTCGATATTGATCACCGGCTTGTAGTTCGACTTCTTCAACCAGTCTTTCCACTGTTTTTCAGATTCAGGAGTCAACAAGTTTTCTTTCTTGAATCCCTGAGACCTTGCGAATTTGTAAGCGCCTTCTCCCACGAGCATTACGTGCGGAGTTTCTTCCATCACTTTACGGGCTACGGAAATCGGGTGCATAATATTTTGAAGACAGGCTACCGAACCGCAGTTGCTGTGTTCGTCCATAATGCAGGCGTCAAGCGTCACGTTTCCGTCACGGTCGGGGCGACCGCCATAACCCACACTTCTGTCTTTCGGATCGGCTTCGACCACCATCACTCCTCGCTCTACAGCGTCAAGTGCCCGACCTCCGGAAATAAGGGTTTTCCAAGCTTCTTCGTTGGCTTGGATTCCGTTCCTCCAAGTAGAAATCACGACGGGCTTCTGGCCTTTGCCCTTTTTTCTTCTTACGGCGCCGTTTGCCACACCCGAAAATGTCCCGGCCAATACGGACCCTAAAACCGTAGTCTTGAGAAATTTCCTCCTGCTACTCATGAGTAAAAATATGTTTATCCCGTTATTCGAAACGGCGTGAAACTAAGCAAAATCTCATGATCTTCCGCAGGTTAACGCAGAGGATCAGAGTACAGTAAAAATACGAATTTCAACCTTTTTTACCTTATTTTTAGCCTGTTAAATTGGGTAATGGCTAAACAAATCGCATTTATAATCATCCCAAATCAAAGGCTACGCTAAACGGCAGGGAAAGAAAATATAAGATGTTAAAAAATATAACTATACCCATTATATTATACAACAGAAAAAGCCGAGACGGAATACCGTCTTCGGCAAAATATTTGCGATCTTGGCAAAAAGCCGTATATTTGGCTCCTGCCTTTCCGCTCTACTGCGGATGAAAATGAGAAGGAGAGGCGTCCCAAAAAATGGGACTTTGTAAATTGTAGGTATTCAAAAATACTATGACACTCCGCTTTTTCCTACCCACTTACCACACTCACTCATCATTGAGAACCTCTCCTGTGATAAAAAATACTCAGCTATTGGCAACAGTCGCATGTTGCTTGTGAAATAAAAACCAGTTTATAATATTTTTACTCCCTTTTCGGCGAACGGATGCATATGCTCCGCTTCCGCCGGAAGATTGGTAACCAGCATGTCAATCTGATTTATCTTTCCCGCTACAAAGGGCTGAACGATATTCAGTTTATCTTCGGTGGCCAAGGATACTGTCCTTTCCGCTGCGCCTATCATCGCTTTCTTCACCAAGACTTCGTCCCTGTCGATATCGGTAACGCCTTGCTCCGGGTGTATACTCCGTGTGCCGAGAAAGAAAAGATCAGCTCTAACGTTATGTACACATTCGATAGCGTCGGCGCCTGTGGCTGTCTGTGCGTTTGGCACCAACCTGCCACCCACCATTATCGTCTCGACTTTCCTGTATTTGGCCAGCTCGGAAGCCACCGGAACACAGTTGGTGACAAAGGTTCCCCGGAAATCCTGGGGCAACATTTTCACGATTTCGAGGTTCGTAGTTCCCCCGTCAATCATAACCACCATATCGTCTCTCAACAAGCCAAGGGCCTTTTTGGCAATCAGGATCTTTTTTTCCTGACCGAAAACCTTGCGGTCTTCATAACTGAAGGGAATGTATGAGGTACTAGACATCGCACCGCCGTGCACTTTCCTGATTTTCCCGTTGTCAGACAACTCTCGCAAGTCTCTCCGTATCGTATCTTCCGACACCGAAAGTTCTAGGCTCAACTCGGAAGAAAGCACCTTGTTGTTAAGCCTTACTTGCCCCAGGATATAGTCTTGTCTCTCTCGCTTCAGCATATCTTAGATGAATCTGGAGAAACTGTCAACGCTGTTATCCGCTTTATTTCCCCGACATTTCAAACATAGCAAAAGCCTAATATCTTCCCAAACCTTTCCTGCATTTTTTGTAAAAAAACACGCATAAAAACGCAAACCCCAACAATAACGGGCATAAAACGGCACATAAAATTGCCGGTTTTACTGAAACATGCATAAATAACGTTTCCGGTAACGATAAAACAGGCAGAAAACGATTTTTGAAAACAGGCAAACGTGTACAAACACGCATATTTATGCGCATAACACGGAAATACGGGCATCATATATATTTAGAAACCTGCACAAACGAATGCTCAACACTTCCAAAAATGTCGATTTATGCCGAATAAGTCCGTTTTTTAAGCATTTCGGCACCGATTCGGGCATTGAAAATCGGCAAACCCGCACCCGGTTCCGCACATACGTGCACATATCTTTCCTTTTAAAACCTTACTTTATTTGGCCTAACAAACCACATACAAAAGGAAACCCGGTACGAATAACGCACCGGGCCAAAGTTCTTCTCGGAATATTTTTTCCTTATCAGAAAGTATCAAATAGCGATTTCTTCACCACCGTTTCTTTTTTCTGCTTTTCCGCTAGGCCTTTCAGATCTTCCACTATTTCCGGATGTTTCTCCGCCATATCGAAGCGCTCCGTCGGGTCCACGTCCACGTTAAAGAGCATTGGGCTTTCTTCATGATTTTTTTTCGGATACTTCCCGAAACGATCGCCGTATGTGGTCAGATACATTTTCCACGGGCCTTTCCTTACGGCGCTCAGCTCGCTTCCTTGGTAATAGAAAAAGTTTTTGTGTATCTGGTCCACTTCAGCATTAAAAGCCGGCAACAGGCTTCGCCCGTCAAGCGGGTTGCGCACTTTGTCTTTCGACGCCGTCATATCCGCCGCCGTGGCGATCAAATCCATCTGGGAGGCTATACCGCGAAAAACTCCCGGCTTAACCGTACCCGGCATCCAAGCGATTCCCGGAACGCGCATACCACCTTCCCAGGTCGTCCCTTTCCCGTTTCTCAAATGACCTGAAAATCCTCCCTGAAGATTCCAATAAACGGCTGGTCCGTTATCACTGGTAAAAAAGACAAGCGTATTCTTGTCCAAACCGGATTTTCTGAGCTCGTTGAGAATCTGCCCGACGCTCCAATCAATTTCCTCAATGGTATCGCCGTATTCACCGTTCAAGCTTCTCCCCGCAAAATCGGCGCTGGCCGTGATCGGAACGTGCGGCATGGCGTAGGCCAGATACAGAAAGAAAGGTTTTTCGGAATTGGAACGGATAAATTCCAAAGACTTTTCCGTATATCGTTTTGTCAAAACGTCCTGCGCCGGCTCCACTTCCAGCAGCTTTTCATTTTCATAAAAAGGAAGGTCAGGATAGCCTTTCGGCTTTTTTCTTCCCCAGCCAGTACACATGTCATTAGAATACGGGAGACCATAGAAATAATCGAAACCGTGCTGGTTCGGCATATATTCCTTCAGGTGGCCCAAGTGCCATTTTCCCACCAAAGCGGTTGAGTAACCCTGTTCGTTCAGCAATTCGGCAATGGTTTGCTCCTCTTTCGGCATTCCTTTTACGGACTGCGGAAAGAGAACCACACGTCTATCTCCGTACAAGCCTGTTTTTACGGGTAGGCGTCCCGTCATCAGCCCTCCCCTACTCGGCGAACAAACCGCCGAAGCCGTATAAAAAGAGTTGAATTTCAGTCCCTCGTTCGCCATTCGGTCGATATGCGGAGTGGCTACGCTGGGGTGGCCGTAAGCGCCCAAATCCCCGTAGCCCATATCGTCGGCGTTTATGATAATGATATTCGGGCTGTCTTTACGATCGTTGTCCTTAGAACAGGAAGCGAATAACAGACTACACGCCACGCCCAACGTCATGTTTAAAAACTTGTTCTTTCTCATCTGATATAAAATAAAAATACCCTTACCTTAACCGCTGAATTCAGCCAACCGAAAATGCCTCTGGTGAAAATCGCTTTCGATTTACCCTGACCGAATTCCTGTGCCAATGTAAAAGATCAAATGAAATATCTGGGGGCGCAATCTATCCAAACATCTCAGTACGAACATTTGGAAGTCAGATTTAAATCATAAGTAAACGAATACCCTTTCGGCCCAAACAACGTATACACACCAAAAAAACATTTTGACCACATCAAACCCCACCGTACTTTTCGACGGAGTCTGCAATCTTTGTGACAAGACCGTCCGCTTTGTGATTCGCCACGACCGCAAGGCGAAGATAAAATTCGCCTCGCTACAATCAGCCACCGGACAAAAGTTGCTGGAACGGCACGGACTTCCGGTTCAGGATTTCGAAACGTTTGTGTTTATAGAAGACGGGCGGGCCTACACCAAATCCACGGCTGCTCTAAAAGTTCTTTCCACTCTCGGCGGAGGATGGAAAGTATTGGCCGCGTTTCGGTTTGTCCCTGAAAAAATACGGGACTTCGCCTATTTGTGGATAGCGAAAAGAAGGTATAAGCTATTCGGGAAAAAAGAGGTTTGCGAGCTTCCGTTACCCAGCGTGAGGGAAAGATTTTTGGGGTGATGTTTTGGTCTTAGGTATCAGGTATTAAGTATTAGGCACTGAATCCATGTGCTACCTAATACTTAATACCTAAGACCTGATACTCCCCCTCTCTAAGCATTCATCTCAATGCCCATTCGCTCCATTAGCTTCGAGGCGTTGAAACTTTTGCAGATTCCTTCCTTGAGTTTATAATCGAAATTGATCTCGTCGCCGTCGATGTCGCTTGAAAAATGGAAATTCTTCAGGTAAGAAGATTCCACCGCCATTTGGCCCAGTTCCAAATCGTGTGTGGAAACCATACCGGTACATCCGTTTCTGTTTAGCTGACGAATCAAGGCCGCCGCGCCGGCGTGTCGGTCTTTTGAGTTTGTCCCTTTCAGAATTTCATCCAACATAAAGAACACGGGCACTCCCTCCCCCAATCGGTCCAGAAGCCCGCGGATACGGCGCAACTCGGCGTAGAACGACGACACGTTCTCTTCCAGACTGTCCGAAGTCCGCATGCCAGTGTAGACTTGCATTACAGATATGCGCATGGAATCCGCGCAAACCGGAGCGCCGCCAAGCGCCAAAACGGCGTTTACGCCAACGGTACGCAAGAACGTACTCTTGCCGGACATATTCGACCCTGTAACCAAACAGACGCTCCCGTCGCCGGAAAGGCCGAAGTCATTTGTCACCCGCCTGTCGGACGGGATAAGCGGATGGCCCAAACTCTCGGCCTCGAAGGCGTAACGTTCGTCTGTCACTTTCGGGAAACGGTAAGCGGGATTCGCAGCCGAAAAGCCCGAAATACTGGCCAAGGCTTCGATATTGCCCACGGCTTCGAACCACGACCTTATGCTGGATCCGTATTTTTTGCGCCAGCGAACGGCTTTGATCAGCCAGTAGAGGTCCAACAGGAAAAGAATATCCATTGCCGGATAAAAGATATTGGCCCGGCTATTCAAGGCAAACAGAATCTTGTTAAGCTTTTCCACGGCCTCGGAAGCTTTGGTCCCCTCAAGGTCAAAAGTCCGCGCGAGCTCTTCCAAGGTTTCCGTCTTAAAACGTTGCGTTTCGATATGCTTGATCAAAGACTCGTAGCCCGCCAAGCTTTTTAAGGATTTCTCGCTTCCGTCGGTTACGGTTTTTACTGCCTTTTGCAACGAGAGCAGATAAAGCGTGTTCACTATCGCTAGCAAACCGGAAATGCCCAAAGGAATTATGTCGAAAAACGCCAATGCCAAAGACGTGATAAGCGCCAGCGATAGCAGGAAAAACAGGTAATAGAATTTGCCCCCGGGCATAATATAACTATCCGATTCCAGCCATTCGTACAGCCGGTCATCGGTGTTTTGTTTACCGGCGCTCATTCTGCCTTTGGCCTGCAATTCCTGTCGCCATTCCATCCGCTCACCGAGTTCCAATACCGCCAATTGGCGGGCCTGTACCGTGTCCCGGTCCGCCGGAGCGGAGAGCCAAGTGGCCATTACTCTCCGGCCTTCCTCGGTATGTGCCCGGTTTACCAGGGCGTACAGCGAATTGTTTCCGAAAATATCGAGATCGGCCACGTATGCGTGCGCAGGGTCGGTAAACTCGTCGCCACCGTCCAGACCTTTTAAGTCTCCGGAAATACGCCTTAGCTCTTCGGCGTTTATTTCGGCCAGACAACGGTAGAATTCTTTCCGCTTGACGGTACGTCGGTGCCAGATAATCAAAACGACGAATACGCAGACAAAGACCAACCCGGTCATCCACATCGCCTCCCCGTTCTTGATGTTGGCCAAATAGACTTCCAGCACAATCGCTATGGAAAACCAAACCAACCGGGCGGTGCTCAAGATCCGGTATCTTTTTAATTCGTTCTGAAAAAGGCCACGGAAATGGGCTTCCCGCTCCTGAAAAATTTCGCTAACGTCTTTACTCATGTTTCGCTTGAAATAATTTACTCAGTAATATAAAAACAGCACCGCTCCGAACAAACAGAATTCGGACAATAAACCCATACTCCGATACCGATGGGAAATGAGAAGTAAAGACGGAAACATTCGCTTAGGAAATACGGTAAGTCTCCCGATTTTCTTACAGCCTGCCCCGCTCATTTGCGCTTTGGTTTATCTTATGTATTCAAATATCCTAAAGCGCTTCCTGATCCGTTTCGAATCTTCCCTCCGACATTATGAAAAAAAACGTATCAACTCTCATCCTCGTCGTTCTTCTCGCATTGGCCGGGCTGTTGCTTGCCCGTACGTTAATATTCAGCTCAAAACAGATCGATGCCAAAACGGCGGAAGTGATCCCGCTGGATAACCACGTTGCGGAAACCCTCTCCCGGGCCATCAAATGCCAAACGGTCTCTTACGAGAACAAAGCGCCCAACGGACCCGAATTCCGAAAACTTCACGAAATTCTGAGAGAAGCTTTCCCAATGGCTCACCAAAAACTGAGCGTCGACACCATTAACCAATATAGCCTGCTGTTTACGTGGAAAGGCCGTGACAAATACAAAAAGCCCTTGCTCCTGCTTGCTCACCAAGACGTAGTGCCCGCCGGCGACGACTGGAAAGAGCCTCCGTTCTCCGGAAAAATCGTGCAGGACACCATCTGGGGCCGTGGTTCGCTGGACGACAAGGTGGCCGTAGTAAGCATTCTCCAAGCCGTGGAATCGTTGCTGAAAAATAATTTCGTTCCCGAAAGGGATATACTCTTGGCTTTTGGTCATGATGAGGAAATCGGCGGAAGCCAAGGAGCGGAAAAAATCGCGGAGCATTTGAAATCGCAGGGAATAGAAGCGGAATTCGTACTTGACGAGGGTTTGATGATAACGCAAGGTATGGTGCCGGGCATCGAGAAAGACGTGGCGCTGATAGGCATTGCGGAAAAAGGCTACCTGAATGTAGATATCACCGCTGTGGTGGACGGCGGGCATTCGTCCATGCCCAAAACTTACGGAGCCATAGACGCCGTGGCCCGGGCGATCACCAAACTCAACGAAAGCCCGTTTACGGCGCATATCACACCACCGGTGGACGAATTTCTGGACCATATCGGCCCCGAGATGTCGTTCACTTACCGTGTGGTGTTCGCCAACCGCTGGCTTTTCGACCCGATGATTATCGGCATTTACGAAAAAACGCCCGCCGGCAACGCACTAGTCCGCACCACCATGGCCACAACTATTTTCGACGCCGGCTACAAAGCCAACGTAGTGCCCCGAAAAGCGAGCTCGACGGTGAATATAAGAATGCTCCCCGGCGACGACCGCGAACAGGTGCTTTGGCAAATGCACCACTCTATCGACACCACGCTGGTAAAACTCCATGCGATGGAATACGAATACGCCTCGGCTTCGAAAGTTTCGAGCACCAAAACGTTCGGATACAAAGCCGTAGCCACTACGGTAAGGGAAATTTTTCCGGAAAGCCTGACCGCCCCGAACCTCCTTATCGCCGGGACGGATTCGAAACATTATTCCGGAATCAGCCCGAATATCTATCGCTTTCTTCCCGTCAGGATCAATCCTGCCAGTGTAGAACAAATTCACGGCAAAAACGAGCGCATAGCTATCCAAGATCTGAAAAACTGCGTGCGGTTTTACCGAAGGCTAATACAGAATACCTGCAAGTGACCTGCTGGCGCAATCTATTTTTTCCAACGGAAACGCTCGACCCTGGCCAAGAAAGAAAACACATCCTTGGCTATGGCACCTCTGGGAACCCGATAAGGATCTTGGTTTGGGCGCACAATATCTTTCTCTACGGTTACCGCCAAGTCGAAATATTTGGAGGCTATTTCGCACGAGATATCATCATGGTCGCCAAAAGGGAATGACAGATACCGGACAGGCTGATTGATCAGACGCTCAAGATCCGCCTTGGATTCCCTCATTTCGGTGTCTACCCTTTGTTTCTGTTCTTCCACAGTCTCAAAATCCAGCCTTTCGGGAAATCTGTTTTCCAAATCCTTGATCAAGGTTTGGGCATAATCAGGCTTCTCGAAGAAATCCTTTCCCAGACTTTGAATGTAATCTTTCACCTCAGGCTTTAGCTTCCCTTGCCTTACGGCGATGTTGTTTCTGCTGGGAAATACCGGCAACCCGATATACGGACATTCGCCATAGCGATTCACGTCACTGTAATGCACACCGTATTTGGGATGCGACTTCGTATTGCGGTTATCCCAAACTCCCAAGATTCGATCTTCATAGAATGACCGAGCATGCACGTTAAGGTGGCCCTCAACATCAAAATGATCTTTAACGGAGTTCAACTCCGATACGCTCATGAAGTCGGGCGATTTTCCCTCGACAAAAAACTGTGTGTTAGCCTCGCCCATTGTCACTGGCTCCACCAATTCGGAAAAGGCTACTTTCCCGTTCCAATAATCTTCCAGAGTCGGCCTCATCTTCCCGATGTCCGCATCTTGGTTAATCCGCGAAGCCACCGCAAACAAGGTCGCCTTAATCTTATGTTTCTTCAGTAATGGATAAGCGTAGACTAAATTGTCAACATAGCCATCATCAAAAGTTATCACCACCGAAGTACGCTTCGGCTTCCATTCGCCTTTCAAATAAGCGTGTACCTCATCCAGAGTTACAATATCAAAAAACTGTTTCAGGTATCGTAACTCAAAGTCAAACTGTCTCCACGAAGGTTCATAGCCTAACCGGGGAAGAATCTTATGGTAATATATTATGAATAGATTAGGACTCGCCTTCATAGATCTCATCGAATAATTGTATATACTTCTCCACAGTCTTTTTGATAGAGAACGTTTCTCCTGTCCGCTTCGCCTCACGTATAATGCGTTCCTCTTCTTCTGGGCTAAGCCCTAACATTTTCTCCATCTTTGCGGTCATTCCCTCAAAATCACCGACAGGGACCGTAAAGCCGTTTTCTCCGTCTTTCAAGTAACTCCCAATGCCACCGGCCAAGGTAGATAAAGTCACTTTTCCCATAATCATAGCTTGGATAACTGAGCCCGCCACGCCCTCAAGGTTGGACGACAAAACATAATAATCGGCCATATCCAACAGTGCGGGAACGTCATTACGGTAACCTAAGCCAATCACCCGGTTGCCTACGTTCATTTTACGGGCATGCTCCATGGCCACAGTATCGGTTGATCCTCCGGCCAACACAAGCAATGCGTCAGTGTCTTTTACTTTGGCGAAAGCCTCTATAAGTTTGTCTTGTGCCTTAACTTTAGGGTTCCAGTTCGCTACGTTTATAAAGACTTTCTTGTCCTCCGCTATTCCCAATTCCTTTCTCAAGCGTATGCGGTTTTCCGTATTCGGCTGGAAAAGATCCGTCGGCACTCCACTTTGTATCGTCACCAACTTTTCCGGGTAAAAGTTATCTCGCTTCATTTGCTCGGTAACTCCTTCCGACACTACCACAATCTTATCGGCGATATGGTACTTGAAAATCTTCGACAACCATCCCGACTTCCGTCCCGACCGTTTGACGCTTATTATGCAGGGTTTGGTACGCATAAATAACTTGGCAATGGACAAATAGCCCACAACCTTCGGTGAATTGGCCACGACAAAATCAAACCCCTCCCTATCAATAATACCGGCCAATCGCCTAGCTTGGGAAATGCTCCAACGGCTATTCTTGCCTATATATTCGTACACGTGTTCAGTCACATCAAATGGACGTAGCTTATCACGCATCTCATCATATTGATCCGCTAAAGCAATGTGAACGTCAATCCCTTCCTTTTTCAGACCTTTGGTTACCAAATAAGTCTGTTCTTTTGTGCCTCCCCAACCAACTCCGTTGATTAGCATCAAGACTTTGTAATTCCTATTCATTATATATTTCAGCCCCCCTATCAAACAATCAAAAATCCCACAGGAGAAACTCTGTTATTCCGTTAAACTAACATTTGACAAAAATACTCAAGTTATCAAGCCCCTTGAGATAGCGTTGAAAAAATAGTAGAGCTATTTTATTGCAAGATGGTTTTTCCAATAAAAAACTTTCGTTCACTACTCGAAATTCGCATGATCACATCATTTAAACCAAATACAGGAATAGAACGATACGAAAACTAAATCAAACAGATTTATAGTCATTTAGAAAATGATGTTTTCCAAAATTATACATCAGCGCTATTTATCAATCTTCTATCTCAAAACCGTGTTTGGCTTTGGCGTATGAAGCAAGGCTTTTTATCAGTTCCTGAGCGCTGTCGTCAAGTTTGTTTTCGATAAGCCACGTTCCGTAAAATCCCAAAGCAGTCTCGCTCGGTTGGTCGGCCTCCCATTCGGCTATGAATTTTTTCAGATAAGAATTTGACGACGTTTCCAAGTCGAAAAGGTATTCGGCCTGATCGTCTTCGGTTGCTTCGGCCAAAAGACGACGTTTTAGGTTTTTCAAATACTCGTCATACTCCGCGGATATTTCCTGTTTCTTTCGCTCGTAGCTCTGTTTCCTTTCCCGCTCTTCCGCCAACTTTCTTTTGCGGTCGGCCTCAGCGGACATTCCCTCAAATTCCTCCTGATAATAACCCGATTTCAGAGCCGTAATCAGATAACCCGTCTTGTTTGCCACCTCGTCCAAAGCGCTTACCTTCTTCACATAAAAATCGGTCAATGCCTTTCCGTACTTCTGTTCCAGTTTCTGGATAGTTGCCGGCTTTATTCCCGTTGCCGGTTTGGCAGCCGCTTTTCCTTCCGCCACTAGGTCCAGGCTTAACTGGCCCGCTTCCTGTTCCGCTACAATCCAAGCCGGGCTTTCCTCCATTGCAGGCGCTACCGGTTTTTCTTTCTTTTTCTTTGGCTTCTTTTCGGCTTTCTCCTTCGGAATCATCGGAGGCGAAGGCAAAAGTGTCATATCCATTTTGTCTTCCTGATTCTCCTGTTCGGAAGGTACGTTCTGCACGTTTTTCGACATATGGAAAATCAGCCCGACCACTTTACGGCCTTTTTTCTCCACTTCATACTCCACGTAAATATCGGACAAGGCGTTTATTTCCTTTACCGACACTTCGATCACATATTTCTTAAAATCGAAAAAGCGGTTGTACTTATCACCCACATACAGCATATCTTTCAAGTATTCCAAATCGAATTTCCTCGACCGGATTTTGGGATAATATTGCGCCAGCAATTCGTAAATACGGATAGAATGGGCGCTGCGAAAGGAAAAGACGTGCTTGAGAAAATAGCTGGTGTAATTGTCCTTTAGGTTCAGCAAGAAAGGTTTCATCTGCGGCGAGAACTGAACGGTGATAAAGTTCTTGCCTTTCTCGCCCTCGGCCACGCTAATAAAGGCCATCGAACGCCACTTGTCGCCCTGCTGTAGATAAATGGCGCTATTGGTAAGCCCCACCGCCGCCTCTCGGATATCGTTATATTGCTGGCCTTTCACCTTGTCGTTGGGCCCCAATCCCAAAATCTCCGAAATCGAGATATGGTAAGGGATAAAATCCGCGTCGGTGATTTTGATCCTCGCCGCCATCAGCAATATGATTCTCTGCTGCATCAACGTAAACCGGCTCTTGGAATTAATGAGCTCGTTACTCTTAACTATCTTGTAGTCCTTGTACATCTCCAGCGAGGTCTGCGTTTTCATAAGCGTCGTTGATCTTTTGGCGCCAAAAGCGAGAAATAATTAATTCGTCGTTCAAAATAGGGAAAACGAAAATAGACGCAAAGCACGGCGACATATTACGAACGAGATTTTCTTAAAAACTAGGCCATAAAACCGGCGCAGGTTCCTAAAAGTGAGTTTTTCTTAACCTGGCAGATCTTACACGTCACAATTGGAAGCCCTAGAAGCGAGAAATTCTTAATCGAGAACCCTTTCTTTAGGCAAAGAATACGCTTGAAGTGAGCAAACCTTAACGGCAACTCCAAAACGAAGATTTTCGAAGCCCCTTAAGGTGAGTATTTCTTAAGAAGGGTAACGGAGGTATGCCTTTTAGGAAGCGATAGACACTTTCAATAGATGGTTTTTAAGAAAAGCTCGTCTAAAAGGAACTGTTTCAGCCTCTTTGGTTAAGAAAAACTCGTCTTTAAAGATTAAGCAAAACACCCATTTAAGAAAAACTCGCTATTGGTTAAGAATCTCTCGTACATAAATTAAGAATCTCTCGCCTAAGCTTAAGAAAAACTCGTTTTTTTTTAAGAATCCCTCACCTCAACTTAAGAAAAACTCGTTCTATATTAAGAAAAACTCGTCTGGAAGGCTTTTTAATAACTGAAAAACAATGAGTTACGATAACCGAAAACATTAAAAACAATTAAAAAAATAAAACAACAAAACATTTTTAAAGGAGAGAAAGCCCCTCGTTTTGTTGTCTGTTTTTTTCGTTTTAAAAAATGTAGAAAAGAGAAATGATATCCGTCAATTGAAAAGCTTAATGTAGCGTTCCAATTCAGCTTTCAATTTTTTCGCTTCTGTTAACTTCTTCTCGCCTTCTGATTCCTTAATTCGATTTATAGATTCAGTTAAGAAAAGTTCGCTTTCAACTATTTGTTTAGTTCTGACTTCCCACACAGGCTCTTCCTGTATTGTCGGTTTAGACGAGTCTTTCTTAACAGTTCGTTTCTCAACCCTAGCCTTTTCCGCTTGCGTTCCGATCTCTTTTTCCGATTCAAGTTTCGGAATAGAATCGGACTTCGAAAGGCTCTCGATATCGGCTTGCTTTACTTTGAGTTTGCCCGACAGAATTTTCGTTTTTATCTCCGGATTTTCTTCCGCCAGTTTGTCGAGTCCCGTTGCGTAGTTCGCCGCGCGTTTCACGCTTTTCGGACTCATATTGTTCTCCTTGGCAATTCGTTCAGCAGAATTAGACTTTTCCTGTTTTTCGTTGTGTTTTGTCAAAGGGTCATTTTGGCCCATTGATTTCTCCCCAACGAAATCATGATTATCTATTTCCGTGTTTTCATTGTACTTTGTCAAAGGGTCATTTTGACCCATTGACCCTTTGTAACCGCCACGGTCTTCTTTTTCCCTATTGTAGCGAAGCCCCACCAAGTAGATTTTCTGCTCTTTGCTCAGGTTCCGTCGCCCAAGCTGGTTGTCGATCATCCAGTCTTTGGCGGTTTGCAGGTCACTTACCTCAATCGCTTTCAGCGGAAAGTCGAGCCCGTGTGTGGTGCAGACCCGGTGGCGGTTGTGGCCGTCTACCAATACGTACTCGTCGGTTTGCTTATTGTGCCAATACAGCAAGGGCTCACGACACCCCTCTTTGAGTATGTTCGCTTCCAGCTGTTCGAATTCCTCGTCTACCAACGGCGGAATAAGGTCGCGGAGCTCGTCGTATATGCGGATTTTGTTCTTGATCTCGGCGTCTTGGGCCAGTTTCTTGTCTTTGGCCAAGGCTATAGTCGGGATCAGTCTTTTTCGTTTATTCATGGGTCAGTTCGTTACAAACAGCCATATAGTCTACGGCGCCATTACTTTTAGGGGCGTAAGTGAAGATGTCCTGGCTCAGCATCGTGGCTTCGCTCAGGGCCATATTGTTCCGGATCACGGTTTCGAATGTCCGGAAATACGGAAAGCTCTCTTTTACGTGGTTCATGATCGTCTGGTGGTTGATCGTTCTTTTGTCTACCAGCGTAAAGAGGATTCCTTCCAAATCCAGCTTTTCGTTCAGTCCGTCTTTGATTTGGTCCACCGTTTTCAGGATCGTGTTCAAACCTTTTATGGCCAAAGTCTCAGGCTGTATAATAAGCACGAAACTGTCAGAAGCGATCAGGGCGTTTGAAGTTAGGATGCCGAGCGAGGGCGGACAATCCAGAAGGATGTAGTCGAAGTTGGTGATATGCTTTTCGAGGACTTTACGCAAACGCAGGTATCCGTCCGGACGTTGGTGGAGTTCCACGTCGGCGAGGGAAAGGTCAACGTCTGAAGGGCTGATGTATAGGCCATCGCCGATCTCCTCCAGCGGCAGTTCGTCGCCGTTTACCAAAGCGTCGTAAAGCTGTACCGTCGGCTCGTCTATCCCGAAGCACTGGCTGAGGTTGCCCTGCGGGTCCATGTCCACCATCAATACCCGCTTGCCTAGCATCGACAGGGCTTTGCCCAAATTGGCTGTTGTTGTGGTTTTGCCCACTCCCCCCTTGTGGTTCACCATCGCGATAACCTTGGCTTCCTGCCCGTCGGCCGTTTCCCGGTATCCGTATTTGAGTAGCACAGGCCCTATCTTGTCGAGGTGGCTATCATTCAGGGCCCGTTCCCCCTTAAGCACTTTGCTCAGGAGTCCGGTTGAGAGGTTGGCCTCCTTTTCCAAGGCCGAAAGGGAAAGTGCGGAGTTTTCCTTCAAAAACTCCGAAACCGTGTCGTTACTCAGCTTCATGACCAAAATTTTTCTCTTGAAAAATGATTTTGTCTGCGGAATCGTCCGCTAGGGCAAAGTAGGCAAAAAAATTTAGATGACTAAATTAATGGTCAAATTAAGTTTAAAAACTTGATTTTTGACTAAATATATAGTCATTCATAAACTTGAATTTTTTGAAGACAAAACGGCGAACTTGTGGTTTATATGTTGAAAATAGAAAAATAGATATCTATGAGTCTGGGTTTCTATTATTAATAAATGATTAGAAGTCAATAAGATGCGAGTTTATGTGTGGATTGAGGGAATTCGGATAAAATAGAAAAGCATTGTATTTATAGCCTAAACGTTGGTGTAGTATTCTAGAAAAACAGACCGATTCACTACATTTTCGAGAATGTCGTTTAGGAAATAAAACGGAAAAGAACGCCTCAGTGGCCGGTTTTCGTTTCTGGCGACAGGGCTTGGCTTTCATCAATGTAATTCTCAAATTAGCCCCGTTTGACGGTTCGGAATGGTCATCCGGGCCGTTGTCAAGAGATTTTATAGTAATAGTTTTATGAGGATTGTTGATATTATTCAGCGCAAGCGCGATGGGCACGAGCTCACGAACAAGCAAATCGTGACCTTGCTCGACAGTTACTTGGAGGGCACAGTGCCCGACTACCAAGTGTCGGCGTTTCTGATGGCGGTGTATTTCCGCGGGATGACGGATGCCGAGCTGAAGACTTTCACCGACTGCATGATGCGGTCCGGTGATTTGGTCGAGTTCCACGGAGTGAATAAATTCCTGGTGGACAAGCACAGTACTGGCGGTGTCGGCGACAAGACCACGATAGCCTTGGCTCCGCTTTTGGCGGCTTTCGATATCGGGACGGCCAAGCTTTCGGGCAAAGGTTTGGGCCATACAGGCGGCACCATCGACAAGCTTGAGGCCATCCCTGGCTTTACGTTTCCTGAAACCCGTGACGAATTGGTTAAGAACGTCAACGAAACGGGAATCGGGATTATGGGATATTCCGAGAATATAGTGCCCTTGGATAAGCGTCTGTACTCCCTGCGTGACGTTACGGCTACCGTATCCAGTATTCCGCTTATCGCCAGCAGTATCATGAGCAAGAAATTGGCGGTTTACGCCGATGGTATTATGCTGGATGTAAAGGTAGGTGCTGGCGCTTTTATGAAAAATGAGGAAGACGCTCGTCTTCTGGCCAAAACTATGTTGGGCATCGGTAAAAGCTTCGATCGGAAAATGGTCGTGCACCTTACCAATATGGACCAGCCTTTAGGTTTGGCCGTTGGTAACAGCCTGGAAGTAATCGAAGCCATCGAGACGCTGAAAGGAAACGGTCCGGAGGATTTTACCCAACTTATCCTTCACCTTACTGGTACGGCATTGTTCCTAAACGGTAGGGCCGAAACTATAGAGGCGGGTACCGAAATGGCCGATCGCATGATCAGTACGGAAGAGCCTTTGGAGAAAATGAGGATGTTTATCCGCTCTTGCGGTGGTGATGCCGGAATCGTTGACGACTATAGCCGTATCCCGGTAGCGACAAATACCTTGGACGTATTAAGCAAGGAGTCTGGATATGTGTCTCAAATCGAGGCGGAGGAAATTGGAAAGGCCGCTATGATTTTGGGTGCGGGCCGTCCTACAAAAGAGTCTGTAATCGACCATTCGGTTGGTTTGGTGTTAAATAAAAAGGTTGGAGATAAAGTGAAAGCCGGAGAAAAACTGGCGACGCTTTATTATACTGGTGACGAACATCTGCAACAGGCCTCGGAAAAGACCGTTAAGGCTTTCAGTTTTAGTATCGAGCCGGTTCCGGCTTCACCTGTGTTGTTGGACACTATCCAAGAGTTATAAAATCAAGAGAGAAATAAATTGGTCAAGAGAGGGCACGGGTTTTCTTTTGTGAGAGCCTTGCGTCCTGAAAACTACTTATTATGGACATTGCGAAATACATCGATCACACGCTTTTGGCGGCGGTAGCCACTCCGGCCGATATCAAAAAACTTTGTGCCGAAGCCAAAGAGCACGGATTCTTTTCGGTTTGCGTTAACTCGGGATATGTTTCCTTGGCGAAAAGCGAATTGAAGGGGACTGACGTGAAGGTTTGTTCCGTGGTCGGTTTTCCTTTGGGCCAAATGGCCAAGGAAGCCAAAGTGGCCGAAACAGAGATTGCCATAGCCCACGGTGCCGATGAGATTGATATGGTAATCAATGTCGGAGCCCTCAAGTCGGGTGATGAGGCATTGGTATACGAGGAAATCAAAGCCTTGAAAGAGGTTGTGGGTCCGGATCGTGTACTGAAGGTGATTATCGAGACTTGCTACCTTACCGATGAGGAGAAAGTGAAAGCTTGCGAGCTGTCAGTTAAGGCAAATGCCGATTTCGTAAAGACCTCTACAGGTTTCGGAACAGGCGGAGCCACTTTCGAAGACGCTAAATTGATGTTTGATACAGTGGACGGAAAAGCTTTGGTGAAAGCCTCAGGTGGCGTTCGCGATTTCGAAACTGCCGACAAGTACATCAAAATAGGCGTAAAACGTCTTGGTACCAGCAACGGTATCGCCATCGTAAACGGCGGAACCGGCGAGGGATATTAATTGAGTGAGGTTCGTATTATGTAGGTCGGGCTTGCCCTGTCCGCCCATACGCAGGCTTATAAGAGGAAAGCCAAATGTTACGGACTGATAAAACTCAAAAAGAATAGGGCAAAAAACAAGGCACGGGGTCAGACCTCGTGCCTGTCATGCTTGCGAGAGTTTGACAAAAAATCAAAGAGAGGATTCGAATTATGAGTAAGAATAAAATCAACAGGGTAGCCCTAGTCGTGCTCGACAGCGTTGGCATAGGATACGCCGACGACGCCGACGAATACGGTGACTTGGGAGCCAATACCCTCGGCCATATCGGCGACGCCGTAGGGCTGAACCTGCCCAACATGGCCCGTTTGGGCTTGGGTAATTTGGCGCCTATTGGAGGAGTGCCCAGAAACCTTAATCCGGAAGGCGCTTTCGGTATAGCCAAAGAAGTATCGAAAGGAAAGGATACAACCACAGGCCACTGGGAAATAGCGGGAGAAATTCTTGAGGAAGCTTTTCCTACGTAT
Source organism: Fulvitalea axinellae (assembly GCF_036492835.1). GTDB lineage: Bacteria > Bacteroidota > Bacteroidia > Cytophagales > Cyclobacteriaceae > Fulvitalea > Fulvitalea axinellae. The sequence continues at coordinate 153,141 of NZ_AP025320.1, forward strand.
CTGGACGGTTTTCCTGAGGAAATTATCAACGAGTTTTCGAAGCGTACCGGTAGGGGAGTTATCGGAAATAAAGTAGCCTCGGGTACTGCCATTATCGACGAGTTGGGAGACGAGCATGTAGCTACCGGCAACCTGATCGTATATACCTCGGCGGACTCCGTTTTCCAAATTGCGGCGCATGAGGAAATCGTACCGTTGGACGAGCTGTACCGTTATTGCGAGATAGCGAGAGAGATGTTGCAAGTGGGCAGAGTAATCGCCAGACCGTTTATCGGTGCTGACGGAGCATATTCCCGTACCGCAAACCGCCACGATTACGCTTTGGAGCCGGGCGATAATATGCTGAGTCGCCTCAAAGCCGCCGGGCAAGACGTTTGCGCTGTCGGCAAAATCTCGGATATCTTTGCCGGAAAGGGCATTACCCAGAGCATTCGCACAAAGAACAACATGGAGGGCGTGGATGCCACCTTGAAGTTCCTGGGCGAGGGCAACAAGGGTTTGATCTTTACGAATCTCGTCGACTTTGATATGCATTTCGGTCACCGTCGTGATGTGTGGGGATATAAGCGTTGTTTGGAAGAATTCGACGTGCGTTTACCCGAGATCCTCGATGCCTTGCGTGACGACGATTTGCTGATTATCACTGCGGACCATGGTAACGATCCGATTTTCAAAGGAACAGACCATACCCGCGAACACATTCCGATTCTTTTGGCAGGAAAACATGTAGACCCTGTTAGGATCGGATTTCGTCAGAGCTTCAAGGATATTGCCGATACCATTGAAGAACTTCTGATGGGAGTGGAGTCGGAGGGAAGCTTCGCAAAAACTGCTATCCGTTAAAAAGCGAAAACCAAAGGGCGACATTGCTAGTCCTTAGTACATTGGTAGAAAGTTTATAACGAGACCGGTAATTCCAGAGTATATTGTATTTCAAGAGAAAAATATACGGAGCTGGGAAGTCTTCTTTTACCCTGTACAATCAAATTTCTTTACCACAAACTTAGAATAACATGAGTGTTCATATTGGAGCAAAACCAGGCGATGTAGCCGAAACCGTACTGTTGCCGGGCGATCCGCTAAGAGCTAAATTTATCGCTGATAATTTTCTGGAAGATGTTACCCAGTACAACGAGGTCCGCGGAATGTTAGGCTTTACCGGAACCTACAAAGGAAAAAGAGTTTCCGTACAGGGAAGCGGTATGGGCGTTCCTTCGATCGGGATCTACGCTAACGAGCTGATCACCGAATTCGGAGCCAAGCAACTGATCCGTATCGGTAGCTGTGGTTCTTTTCAGGAGAACGTAAAGGTGCGTGACCTAGTATTGGCGCAAACTACCTCAACCGACTCGTCGCTGAACAAAAGGCGTTTCCATGGTATGGACTTCGCTCCGGCTGGTGATTTCGGACTTCTTCTTTCCGCTTATAACAAGGCTAAAGAATTGGGAATCGACCCGCACGTAGGCAACGTCCTTACTTCGGATGAATTCTACCATGATGATCCGGACGCTTGGAAACTTTGGGCCAAGTTTAATGTATTGGCCGTGGAAATGGAGACTACGGCGCTCTACACCTTGGCTGCCAAATATGGAATCAAAGCTTTGACGATCCTTACCGTGAGCGATAGCTTGGTAACCGGCGAGGCTCTTGACGCTGAATCACGCCAGACCACATTCACAAATATGATGGAAGTGGCCCTTTCGTTGGCTTGATCGACCAGTCCAGGAAATTCTAGACACTAGTTCCCAAAGGGAAAAATATAGCGAGGAGCGTAGTCTCCTCGTTTTTTTTGCCTAAAAGAAAAGTGCATAACTACTTCTGGACAAATTTAAAAGAACAGGCATTTAGAGTTCTTAGTTCCTTTGAATTCCCAGAGAATTTTGAAATACAATCTCAGAAAAACGAATCTGAAAACTTTATAGTCCAGACTTTAGGGAAGTATTAATATAAGCAGTGATAACATCCTTAAAATCAGTGAAACTCAGCATAAACTCCATCAACCAGAACAAATTGCATTACAAACCGGTATTCATATGCAAAGGCAAGCTGTGCGTATGGAAAAGAGAGTCTGGAAAATATTAGGGCTAAGCCTGTTCTTCCTAATCTTGGCATCGATGTTTCCTGCATTTGGCCAAGGAATAAACCCTGACGGCATACCGGCGCGTGATACACTGAACGTCACGGTAAAGGTCCGCTGGCTCAAAAGGCAGTTCGTAACCTACACTTTCCAAAAAGGCGATTCGGTCAGGGTGATGTTCAAACCTACCAAAGGTCCGGGAGGAAGCCCCTTCGGAGGTCTGACCTCCGTTGCTGGTAATAATCTGCCAACACCGCCAAGCCAGCTCACCGATGCTGCCAGCAAAGCCCAAGACTTGCAAAAACAAGCTGGAGCTGCCGGAGTAGATGTGAACGGTGCTTTGGACAAAGCGGGAGAGGGATCGGCCGTTTCACAATTTTCTTTTGTCAGGCAGGGCGGAGGGCCTCTGTATCAGGGTGTGAAAGTTTCCAACTTCGACCAACAGTTCTATATCCCCGCCAATGGCAACTACACTTTTATCTTCAAGAATTCCGGAATCACCTCAAAATATTATGCCCTGACGGTGATAAGGGTACGACCGCCGAAAGGCAAGACCTTGGCCAAATTGGACACCATAAGTTACGATACGCTGGCAAACGTGATTCTGGAAAAAGAGCTGTTGCTGTCGCCAACGCGTGATCTTAGCTCCAAAAGCTCTTACATCATTCCAGTGGAATATGATGACGATCCGTCGCTTTTGGGATTAAGCTACGTGATCACCGCCGACGAAAACTTGATTGATAGCCTGAAAATCGCCCAAGGCAAAGTGGGACCGTTCAATCGCAAAAGGCCCTCGGAAGGATTTGATTTCGACTACAACAGTATCCCCATATCCCCGACAGATAAAACCGAGTTCTACTTCAACATATTGCTCGACGGCGTCGAGTCCGTACCATTGTCCCATATCAACTACGTCGGGGCGCTGACGCCCTATAGGTTAAATGACAAACCGATGAGCCTTCTGGTAGAGAATCGGAGCAAAGTCAGACAAAGGCGGGTGTACGTAAAAGTGATACAATATCTTTTGGAAAGGAGGAAAGCGAACGATGACTCTTCAGTTGATTAGCTTTTGGTTGCGCATACTGCTATGTCCGCTTCTGGTACTTTCTACGGTCAGGATGGGCAACGCCAGTGGAGATAAGCTCGTAATACCCGAATCGGAGATCGAATTTGAGTCTCCTTTCGAAGACTATATTGAGATGTATCCCGAGGATATTCCCGAGCATGTACTTTCGGCTTGGGACCCGCAGGGAGGCTTAGGTGATAAACTCAATACGGCCCGGATGCCAAAAGAGACTTTCGACAGCGAAAAAATGAGCGCTATAGATACCGTAGGAAGTGCCGTAAAAGATTGTGTACGCGACAAACTGTCAAAGTATGATCCGAGAGGAAGAATGATGCAGTATCAGCAATTCCTGCACGACGAATACAACAACCGCATAGGCCAGTATCTGTATAACCCCTCTGGGCTCTTGCTAAACTATGCGACGTTAGGATATGACGCTCTGGGACGCCCTCTGGAGTCTTTTTACTACAACGCTAAAGGTTGGATGCAATCAAAGGTACAATGGGCTTACGACGAGCGGGATTTGATTGCCAAATACCTTTACGACCAAAAGAACCGGATAGTCAGCACCGTCACGATGCAGTATGACGCTTTGGGACAGAAAATAGGGGAGTACTATTACAACGCTAAAAACCAGCTTATAAAATATCGGCAATACCTCTACGATCAATTCGGGAACTTTGCCTCGTATCTGGAGTATAATCGCTTTGGTAGGCTTATAGGAAGCGCCTATAGCTCATTGGCATCCTATTATCAATCAGCTCAACAATATTACGCAGATCAGCGTGACAAAGTTAAGCAGTTTTATGCCGATCAGCGTGCCCGTGTGGAAGGCTGGAAACAATACGCTCAAGGCAAGTTTGACGAATACGGCAATAAAGCCAAAGAAGTTCTCTATAACGCCAAAGGTGAGGTTTTGAAATACACGGTATACATGTTCGACGAATGGGGAAATATGCTGGCGGCGCAGTACTACAATGCTAGAGGTGTTGTTCTGTCGTATGCTGTGGCTAATTTCACATGTTTTTGACGGAATTGGGTAGGAAGCGCAAGTCTTGTTTAGGCGTATCTTATTACGCCATACATTTAGTTACGTTTAACATTTTCTCTATTTTCTTCTTTTCTGTTAAAGCCTCTTCCTTGTCCCAATAAAGTTTGATCGGAATCTCGTTTTCTGAATCTTTATAATATATCTCATATCCCGTTCTGTTGTGATCAAGTCTGATGTCGCCTCCTATCGGCTTGCTTTTGAATGTTTGCGTCTTAATCCTGATTTTACTTCGGTTTGTGAGATTGACCTTTTTGTAAAAGAAGTTCTGTGTAGAGAATACTAATTCTCCCTTTTTTCGATTGATAATTATGAAATTTAGGATTGTGGTTTTTAGGCTAATTCCAACTATTAGCGAGTATATAAAAAATGAAATGACCGAACCTAAATCTGCGGTATAAAATAGCCCGATTAATAGAGTCGCTATACTTAATATTATGAGTGTCGCATTTGTGTTTGGCTGTATCTGATAAACTGTGAGGCCATGTTTTTTCAAATTCTTATTGATCACTTCCATAGCATGTTTGAATCAGGCCTACTGCAAAGTAGAGCACGGTTCGTATTGAATCAAAAAAATAAGGTGTTTGACGGAGTTTGCATCACTCCTTATTTTATTTCTATTTTCTTTCCTAAAAATTTAGGATCCACACCAAAAAGTATATCTAAAAATGCCTTTGTCCGAGCAAAATATTCCCTGATACGAGTTTTTAGACCGTTTTTTCCAGATAAATCTCTGGCATTATACCCAACAGCGGATATTCCGTTTTTTTCGGCAAGGAATATAGCGCGTTCATTATGAAACTTTTGGGAAACGACTGTTATACTCGCCTGTCCAAAAATCTCTTTTGCCCTTACCACAGAGTCTAAAGTCCGGAATCCAGCGTAATCGAGATAAATCCTGTTTTCTGGAATACCTTTTCTAATTAATTCGTTCTTAAAATCGGTAGGCTCATCATAGTCTTTGCTTCCATTATCCCCGCTTACTAAGACGAAATCAATCTTTCCTTTCTTATATAGCTCAATCGTAGCGTCTATCCGGTATTTAAAGTATAAATTGACGTTTCCATTTCTCAACGTTTTCGAGGTTCCAAGCACTAGTCCGACTTTGTTTTTTTTGATTCTGGATAACTCCGAAAAGGTTTTGTTTTTGGCGTTTAATTCAATCGAATAGTTTGCGATAAAAACCAATACGATTGGAATAGTGATAATTAGTAAAAATAATGGGATTATTTTCTTTATCATAATAGGTAGTTGGGCTGATTTTGTTGCCAGAATATATTACATTGAAGTAAATGTAATGCTTATGTGTTCGGCATTATATACAGGAATTCAGTTTTTAACTCTTATATGCATTATACTATAGCGGTTAAAATCTAATATTTTAAAATAAATACAATAAAACCAATATTTTTAGAAGTATATGATATAATATGTTCGATGAACGGAGGAATATGTTAGTTTTGAAGTATTATAATGCTAATGAGGTTGTTCTTTCTTATGTAGTAGTTAATTTTATACTGGGCTTTATTTAGGATGTAAAAGGGGATGTTTTTCTCTAGTGTTTATAGATCGCCACCACTTATAATATAAACAACTAATTTTTTTGATACTATAGCTCATAGTTTATTGGTTTAATCAGCTTTTTGTCAATATAACTGAGAGTAAAATTTAATCCTTGAGTTGCAGTTTTGAAAGAATCGTCTGAATTCTCAAAGGATGCAAAAAGAAGTATTTGAACTCCTTTATAACCTGATAATTCAGTTAGGAAATTACGAAAATGGTTTATCGAGATATCCTGCTGTTTAGGCTCGTCAAACATCATTAAATTGGGGTGATTGCAATCAAATTGCTTTGATGTAAGGTATAAACTGCAAGTGTACGCCCATATACAACGAATAAAATCACTTGCACCAGAATCAAAACGTAAATCATAACTCTTTAAATCCTCACCAAACTGGGTTTGAGCAACAGGCAAATAGTTATCTAAAGAAATATTAATTAAGTCATTTGATTTACTTGTATACTCAAATCTACCTATAAGCCTTTTGAATTCTTGAAGTAAATATTCAAGCTTCTTCCTGTCATTTGAGGAAAAATAATCATTAGGTAATTTATCCGTGTCGGATAAAATCTGTGCATATCCGTTTGATAATTCTTGTATTTCTTCAATATATTCATTGAAATCCTCTAAGTATTTTGTGTAAAATTCAATTCTTTTCTTGATATTTAATTTGCGTTCAATTTCAACTTCAGAAGGTAACCTGTCATCCGAAATAAGTTCCTTTTTGATTTTTCTTAACTGTTGACGCTTATTGGATAGATTTAATCTTATACGTTTTTGTCTAGCTTCTTTAGTTTTTATTTTAAATTCTAGTCCTTCAATATATACTTTAATCATCTTTATTTGAGCCTCAATAAAGGCTATATTGTCCTCGATTAGCATCGGTGTTTGAGCTATTTCCGTAGGTAATAAAGAATCTTTTACTGGTTGTTCGCAAGTAGGACAAATATCTTGAGCTATTTTGCTATTAATTTCAGCACCCAGTTTTTTAACCTTTTGAGCACCTTTATTTTTTCTTAAATCTTCTTTAAGAGATTCTATCTGAACTCTATATCGAGCCAATTTATCTTTATCAAAACCTAATTCTTCTGATATAATTTGATAATTTAAGTAATTTGTATTTATACTTTCATTTAACGAATCTAGCTCTGCTTCATTCTGCTCAATCTTTTCAGAGACTTTGGGTATAATAATATTTTTAACTAACTCCAATTCTTTTGTTTGCAAATCTATAAAATCAGGAATAGTGTATTGTTCTTCATCTTTTGAAAGCAATATTGAAATACTATTAGTGTCATTAATAATCGTTGGTTTTGATTCAAAGCCATACAATTTACCTCGTCCTTTTTCTGCAAATCGTGTGAGCTGTTTAAATAAATTTGCCCATTTCTCTTCTAATATTCTTTTTGATGTATTTAGTTTTAATTTCTTTTGTTTATTCTCATAAACATCAAGATCTAAAACAAACTCAATAACTCTAGCTTCCTTATTTGTTAAGCTATAAAAAGGCATTGTTGCTAAAAAATCAGACCAGCCAGATTTTTGCTCAATAATGAATGATGGGGCAATCTGTTGTAAGTAAATTTTTCTTTTATCACCTGATTTGGTTAAAACACTTGGTAAACTCCAACCTAAAAAATTCTCTAAAAATAAATGATATCCATAAATGTCATCAGATGCTCCTCCTTTATCATGTATGTACATTGGTTGAGAATCAATAACTTTATTTTCCCCTGTTAATAAGGCACCATTAAATACGTCAATAAGTTGTGATGCTCTTCCTTCGCATTTAACTCCTCTTTTTGCCGTAACTATCCTTTTATCGCTGTTTTCGAACTCTAAAGAAACGAAAGATTGCAAAACCTGATGAAATGTATCTTTGGGATATTCAACAATATCTTTTAACACCGATTGCATGGTTTTCTCATTTTTACCACCAATAAGTTCCTCAAATCCTAAGCAATAAAGAATGGATTGAAACAAACTACTTTTTCCAGAAGTATTATTCCCTCGTATAATATTAAATCCCTTCTCAAATGTGTACTCTGCTCCAAAAAGACCAGAATTTGTATTTATCTCTATTTTTACTGCACGTATATTAATCATTGAATAAAGTCCATTGGTTAGCTAATCCTTTCAATCTTGTATCGGTTACTTTCTTCTTACCTATCGTTTTCAGTAGAGTAATTTCTTCAGAAAGTATTTCTTCATCTTCTTCAATCTTTTCGCAATACAGTTTGCCTTTTTCCTCAAGCTTGTATGTACCTTTTGAGTAAGAGCAATATTTTTCAGCAGTTGCAATATGTAATGCTCTATTCAAAGTAGGTTCTATTCCCCATACTGAAAAATCAGATTTAAAATCGCTTTCAACAAACCGAAGCAATGTGGTGCGATTTTCAATTCTTTTAAACGCCCATGAAAATAAATGCAGTTTTAATAAACTCGATTTGTTCCCGATACATGCATATTTTAAAATTAAACATATCTGAGCAATCTTATAATTGGGTCTATAGTCTGCAGGTACAGAAATAGGTCTTTTAGTGAACGATAAATGTTTGATATTAAATTCACTCATATTATTCAAAATCAATAGGACAACGTAAAATCCAATCTGCCATAACTTGATTACACAAATTTTGAATCATCGTTTGGTCTAAATAGGGAAATGCATCTTTTATTTTCGCCTCTACCATAGTCGAAAACATTTTATGCAGAGTATTATTGTCTTTGTTCGGAAACATACATTCTTCAACAACTTGTTCTTCGACTTGACTAATTATTTTTATAAATTTTTCATAATCCTCAGGGTAATCACTTTGCCATTTCTTCAAAATATCATTGCCTTCAAGAAAGTGACTAACGCTTTTTTCTGTTAGGATGTCAACTTTCTTTTCTATCCCCTTCGTGCCTGATTCAAATCTTGCTTTATGTTTTCTTTGGGCATTTTCAACAAGGGATATTTTCTTGTCTATCCATTGAAATTTTATTTCATCTGTTGTTATTTTACTTGGAATAATGTCAATTTTTCTTTCACTAATTTTGAGTAATTGATGTATTTCAGGCTTAAGAAAACCGATATCAGCAGGTATTACTTCAAAGGTTGAATTATCAATTATTGATAGTTCCCATGATTTAACTTCATCCCTTTTCTTTGTGCAATGGTCTACTAAATCATTTTTACTATTCATTGGTGTAACAAAAAACCATTGTTTAATAAGTGCACCACCCAGTTTCTTGGAAAGTTGGCTTTCAAAAGTCTTTAGCTTGTTTAAATCTTTTGTGATTTTATTCCTTTGTTTTTCATATAGTTCACTTGAACTATAATGTTCGTCGGGACAATAACATTGGAATGCTTTTCCGCTTCGAGTAAATCCTTCTATTCCGTAATCACCTGGAGTTGCAGGTATTTCAAAGTAAGAATCATTCTCATATCTTCTCTTAAATACTATTTGGCAAACATCTTCCCATCTGTCACCATCAAAATTTCCGTATTCTGTTTTTATCATGGTCGGATTGTATTTACGAGTCGGCAAAAAATAACTCTTTTATAAGCCAAAGAATCAGCTTGTGAATCGGAGTTTGCGAATGTGCTGTTTGCGTATTGGATTCTCATCAATTTATTTCTTGTTACAACAGTTTTATTAATATGAATGCTAACGTACTGATAGCAGGAATACCTGTTTATCAAGAGATTGAAAACGAACACGCTCAAAATCTCAAATACTTAACATCAACGTTTCCAGTATAATTTCCCCCAAAAAACCTTACATCCCCAATCCCTTCATATCTCTTAGATAGATACTATACTGATAAGGCATAGATCAGGATACTTCCAAGCACGGATAAAGACACTTAGGGTATGCTACGGGAAAAGTACAAAAACAGCAAAAAGCATAGCGAAACGCCCCAAAAACTTACTTATGGATAAGTGGGCGTATATCATCGCAGTGAAATCCTAGCCAATATAAGTGAAATGTGTCCTTGCTCCAAGCCTCTGGCCAAAGAATCAGGTCCCGCTTATCAACGATTTTTACGGCAGAAACACGAATATTTCCGGTCGGCGCTAATCACAAACAAGCTTGGCTACAGATTCGTTTACAAAGTTGAATTACCCGCATAAATTCTGTACTTTGATTAGGGCAATATTCTGGTCCTGAGAGGGTTTTAACTTGGTGGATTAGATATCGGTTGCCCTTATAAATACGGGGTGGGAAGTGGCGATACATATAATTTGAAGGATTATGAACGATTTTAACCTATGGTGGGAAGCTTTGCCTTTGCTGGCCAAAGGCTATTGGAGCCTTGCCTTACCCGCAACGGTAGTTTTTTTGGTAATGATGGCACTCACCCTTATGGGGAGTGACGCTGATATAGACGCCGACGACCCCACAGACAGCGACGGAAGCATTATCTCGGTTAAGACGATAGTGGGATTCTTCACATTCTTCTCCTGGACCGGCATAGCGACACTTAACTCCGGAGCGGCTTCTTGGCTCTCCTTGGTCTACGCCCTTATAGCCGGTATTTTGGTGGTTATAGCGTTGGTATGGCTTATGTCCCTGATTCCCAAACTAAGCGCCGACGGCACTACCAGACTAGGGGAAGCCTTGCTAAAAAGCGGGGAAGTATATTTAACTATACCGCCCATGAGAACAGGGCTGGGCAAAGTACAAGTAGCCGTCAACGGAGGCTTAAGGGAGCTGGAAGCCATGACAGACGAATCCGGATCATTGGGCACTGGCACTCAGGTAGTGGTAATAGAAGTACTGGACGGAGGTACGCTTCTGGTTTCCAGGTTAGAGTAATTGGGGTATTTAATATGAGGTATTAAGTCTTAGGTTCTGTCTCAATGTAGTTGCTTAAGGTATATGGTGGGTTTCTATAAGGGGAATCCGATAAACCATAAAGTTGGCAAGACTCAAAACCAAACTGGTGCGAGCGGAACGCTCGTACCCAAAAGTGTTGTAGCCTCTAGCTACACACTTCAGTTTGACAAGCCAGATCAACACAATTGTACCTAATACTTCATACCAGATACCTAATTCCAAAAAAGAACACACAATTCACTTTTATATATGGGTAGAGGCTCAAGACTGAGGCTTGACGCAACTGGCGTTTACGCGATAGTTTCATCAAAATTCGGTCTTGGGCTGATACACTTAGGAGTCAATCCAGATCATGTAGTTTTTTCATTTAACCAACAAACCAATGGGATCAAGTTTATTGGCCGTTATCGTCGGCGGGGTCGTCTTTCTGATGATCATCCTTATTTCCTTGTTCAAGCGTTACAAACGCTGTCCATCAGACAAAATTCTGGTGGTTTACGGTAAAGTGGGGGGCGGAACGGCCCGTTGTATCCATGGCGGAGCGGCCTTTGTATGGCCGATTATCCAAGACTTCGCTTTCTTGGACCTCAAGCCCGTCTCTATCGAAGTGAACCTTACCAACGCCCTGAGTAAGCAGAACATTAGGGTGGACGTTCCGTCGAGGTTTACGGTGGGCGTATCCACCGAGCCGGTGATTATGACCAACGCCGCCGAGCGTCTTTTGGGCCTGTCTATGGAGCAAACCCATGATTTGGCCAAAGACATTATTTTCGGTCAGTTACGTTTGGTGGTGGCCACTATGGATATTGAGGAGATCAATAGCAACCGCGACAAGTTTCTCTCAAACGTGGCCACGAACGTGGAAGCCGAGCTCAAGAAAATCGGTTTGCGACTGATCAACGTGAACGTGACCGATATCAAGGACGAGTCCGGCTATATCGAGGCCTTGGGCAAAGAGGCGGCCGCCAAAGCCGTAAACGACGCCCGTAGAAGAGTGGCCGAACAAACCCGTGACGGATCCATCGGCGAGGCCATTGCCGTAAAAGAACAGCGAGTCCGCGTATCGGAAACCGAGGCCGAAGCCAAAGTGGGCGAGGCCGAGGCTATGCGTACCCAGCGTATCAAGATGTCTGAGGCGGAAGCCAAAGCCAAAATCGGTGAAGCCGAAGCGGATTCCCAAGCCAAAATCGGTGAGGCCGAGGCTTTGAGGTCACAGCGTATCCAAGTATCGGAAGCCGATGCCCGTGCTGTGGAAGGCGAGAACCAAGCGAAGATCGATATTGCCGATTCGGAGTCGGTGCGTCGTGAGAGAGCTGCCGAGGCCTTGAGAAAAGCCGTCGCCGCCGAGAAAGTTGGCGAAGCCAAATCTTTGGAAGAAGCGTACCACGCCCAAAAGGAATCGGAAGAGGCGAGAGCCAAGCGCGACAAGGCCCGCCAAATGGCCGACGTGGTGGTGCCGGCCCAGATATCCAAAGACAAGACGGAGATAGACGCCGAAGCGGAAGCCGAGAAGATCAGAAGGCACGCCAAAGGCGAAGCCGACGCCATATTTTTCAAGCGTCAGGCCGAGGCCAAAGGTCTTTACGAAATCCTCTCGAAGCAGGCCGAAGGTTTGGACCAGATCGTCAAGGCCGCAGGCGACGATCCGCGTGACGCCGCCATGCTCCTTATCGCCGACAAGCTTCCTGAGTTGGTGAAACTCCAGACCGAAGCCATCAAGAATATCAAGATCGACAAAGTGACCGTCTGGGACGGAGGCAACGGCAACGGAACGCCGGAGTTTATTTCGGGCTTGTATAAGTCAGTGCCGCCATTGCAGGATATGTTCAATATGGCCGGAATGCAGTTGCCTGATTTCCTGAAAGGCAAAGACCTGAAGAAACCTGTGGAAGTTCAAGAAACGGAAGCCCTAAACGGTGTTGACGTTATAGATGAACCTAAAAACGGATCGTCGGAGAATTAATATCCCCAGTCGATATTTGTTAAAGTTTTTTCCAAACTATACTGTAAAGCCTGGCCACATACGCCGGGCTTTTTCTATACGGCCAAAAAGGTAAACCAAGCTATCCTTACCCGTTCCGACATTATCATAAGACCTAAAATATAAAGCCGAATCGATTTGTTTAAAAAAAAACATTTAAGTGTTAATGTGCAGTAAATCAAATGAATATGATTCTGTTAAAATCATTTTGAATACGAAAAATCAAAATATGCTTTAAAGCATTAAACCATATTTAAGATTTGGAATCTAACAAACCGATACCAACTAGGAATAAGACTATGAAAAGATTTATCGGACTTTTTGTTTTTGTGTTTTGTCTGTCGATGGTAGCCGACCATGTAGCCCTGGCCCAAGGCAGGGGAAGGGGCGGACGTGGACGCGGTGGCCGGGGAGGCCAAGAGAGAGTTCAGAGAACCCCGGAAGACAGAGCCAAAGCACACGTTAAGCGCCTCGACAAAGGATTAGAGTTGACCAAAGAGCAAGAGGACAAAGCATATCACATCACCTTGGTTTTCAACAAGGAGATGGAATCGATGAAGGACCAGCGTGAGAGCTTGAGCCGTGAGGAGATGAGAACTAAGATGACGGCGGCCCGCAAGACTATGGACAGCGACCTTCAGAAGATCTTGACAGATGAGCAAAAGAAGAAATATGCGGAGATAAAGCAAACTATGGCCGATAGACGTAAGGAGAGAAGAGACGCTGTTTCGGAAAAACGTAAAAAAAGAAGAGCTTCAGGTGAAAATAGCCGTCCGGAGTCGATAGATTAATGAGTATTATGCCACACCGAAAAAATAGAGCGTAACAGGCCCAGGAACTAAATAGATCAGCCAGTAGGAATAAGATAAACCTTCTCTTCCTAATGGTTCCACCCATGGAAATTACACTTGTCTGGAGACTGTTACGCTCAAACAAAAGAAAGCCATTGGACTAATAATCAGTCCAATGGCTTTCTTTTGTTTTGGAAGAATATGAGACCATTGGGCCACCATATTCCGTTATGTTTATCTTGCGCTGTTACAGCGAAGATCCTTTAAGTCTTTTAGGCAACTTGGAAGTGCGCTGAACCAATTTTTCGATACTTTGCTGGATAATCAGCTCAGTGTCTTCGCCCGGTTTTTTGCCTTTTTCCAAAGTTTTTTCGGCTTCTTTCTTCCAAGCTTTTTTCGGTCTGGCTTTGATTGTTAGCGCCTCTGTGCCCAATTGGGCTAAAGAGCGGAGATTTTCCGAATGGGGCACCAATTTCTTGAGATAAGGAGCCTTAGCGGTCAAGGCTACAAAATTCTCATGGTTATTCTCCCATTTGCTCAGGTATGCCAACAATTGCTTTTTAGTCTCTTTATTCGGACTCTGGATATAGTCTTCTGTCAACATCTTGAAGGCCAGCGCATCCGGAGCGTCCACCGTACAGGCGTCGGCGAAGAGGGTGAAAGGAGAGTAACTTTCGTACTCCGTACCGCCCTTATTTCTTGTATAGCCTTTCAAAGGCTCTGACACGTTAGCCAATACCTCAAGTGCGGAAATATCCTGATTGTTGGCGATATTCCTTAAGATCACTTGGCGGTTGCGGATATGCGTAAGGCCGAGTTCCTCCAGTCTGAAGCTTACTTGTTCCAAACGACGATACATATCGCGGGCGTCCTTATACTTGGCCGGTGACCAAAGGCGTTCGGCAATGGCTATAGTACGAGGCCAGATTCTCGAATCGATTGTCGTTGGAGTTACGAGTTCGGACCACATTGTGGCTTCTCCACCCACAATGTTTTTGGTTTGCTCCGGCGTAAGTCCGTGTCCTTCCGGCAATGGCTCGGTAGCGTAGTGGTGGCTGGCCGGTTTCAGAACATCGATATAAAAACCGTTTGAAAGCAAGGTCATATAACCGCCTTTGGCCGCGTTGTGCAATGACTCAAGTCCTCTCCAAGACTGGATAACGGCGGTTTTGGGCAAGGCAGGCTGAAGGATTTCGTCCCAGCCCATCATCTTCTTGTCGAGTTTTTCGAGGATTGTCAACAGCCTTTTGTTGAAATGCGTCTGCAAAGCGTGGTTGTCTTTGAGATTGTTCGATTTCATAAAGGCCTGAATCTTCTCGTTGGCGTCCCAGTGCTTGCCTTCGTTCTCGTCGCCGCCAATGTGGAAATAGGCGTCAGGGAACAGCGGAGCGATTTCGCTAAATACCTCTTCCAAGATCTCGTAAGTGCGCTCGTTGGTAGGGTCAAGTGTCGGGTCGAAGATGCCGGCGTAGCGCTGGATCGTGTAGGTTGTGTCATTACTGCCGATTTCCGGGTAAGTGATCAACCAAGCGGTAGCGTGGCCGGGCACGTCAAATTCGGGAACGACACGAATACCGCGCTCGTCGGCGTATTCAATCACTTCCTTAATTTCTTTCTGGGTGTAGAACATTCCGTCAGAAGCTTGCAAGTGCAGTTTCGGATGGCTTTTTGTCTCTACCCGGAATCCTTGGTCGTCGGTGAGGTGCCAGTGCATCACGTTCATCTTTACAGCAGCCATACCGTCGAGGTTTCTTTTGATTACGTCAAGTGGCTGGTAGTGACGGGCGACATCGATCATCAGGCCGCGCCAAGGGAAGCGAGGCTCGTCCTCGATGCGCATAGCCGGGAAAAAGTAGCCTTTGTCGTCGGTTTCCAAGAGCTGGAGCAAGGTTTCCAAACCGTGCATGGCGCCGAGATCGGTTTCGGCATCCAGACGAATTTTGCCGGAGGCGATATCTAGCGTATAGCTTTCGTTTTCGCCCAAAACCACTTTGCCCGGTCTGTTTACGTTGATGATAAGCTCGGCCTCTGGGCTATTGTCGCCAGCATCGAGGAAGCCTTGGCGGAAGAACATTCCCGAACGACCGTCGAGCCTGCGCAAGAAGCGTGTGGCGTTAGGGTAAATACGCTGGTCGGGGTTGCCGGTAAAGGCTACGGTAAAATCCGGAGCGATATCGAAGCGCCCCGTGGCCGGCACCATTTTCTTGGGGACGGGCATCAGATTGAGCGTTTCGGCTTTTTGCGCTTGCGCGGAAAAAATGACTGACGCTAGTGCGATCATGGCCAAAAACAATTTTTTCATGGCTTGAGAGATTTGTGACGGATTGTCCGGCCCGTACGGGCTTTTGACTATCCGGGTTGAAAATCCTTTACAAACCTGAATATTGCTTTTTTGTAGCTCAAAACCAATGACCGAGGGACGATGGGTGGGCAGATAGGGGGAAATGCCCGCTTTTGCGTGCGATAGGTTCTATTTTTTGTCTCCAGCCAATGCTTTTGGAGGTTTGGGACTTTGGTCCAAAACGCTCCAATCACTCACTTTGCGGAGCGTCTCCAGACGGTATGCCATATACCAAACCGGAAGCCAGGAAGAATCGACATTGCCGGAGCCGTGGCCGGCTTTTGTCTTGCTCCATGCCCAGTTCGCTTGGTAAATAGTACTGAACTGCCCGCCTGCGGGAATAATGTCGCCGTTTGCGTCCGGTTTTTTTCCGTCGCTGACCAGTGAGTTTCCTTCGTGCCAGATCGCTTGGGCGCGTTGTAGCCAAATATCGTTTCCTGTAAGCTTGGCCAGCTCTACCCAATCGCTGACCCACACTAACGCATAGTGGTCAAGGTGATTGTGCGCCGCCGATACCGAGGTGGCGCCTGTGCTTCGGTAACCGCTTTTGGCCAGGAAACTTTTCTCGGGAAACCTGACATCGTAGTGCCATTGCCAAGACGCCAAATACTGAGAAAGCCTTTCCGCTTTTTCCAAATAACCTTTGTCTTGGGTGGTTTTGTGCAAAAGCATCGCTGACCGCAACAGCGGGAAAGATGATTCCTTGTCCACGCAGTTGGTTCCCAACGCTCCCGCCACCGTGTAGCCATGGTCTTGGAACTGACCGAAATAGAAATCGAAGGCCTTAAGGGCGGCGTCGAGGTATTTTTGCTTTTCGGTAATATGGAACGCTTTTATCATGCCCGGGATCAGAAACGCTCCGGTAGTGCCGTTTCTGTTAAGGCATTCGCCTTTGTTGTTCCAATATTTGCCCAAGCGTCCGCTTTCCTCCTGTTGGGAAATCATAAAGTCGCAAATAGCCAAGGCTACGTCCTTGTAATTGGGTTTGTATACACCACATTTTTTCGCAAGCTCAAAAGCCTCGAAAAACTGGTAGGAGGCGGTGCCGAGGTTACAGGCGTCTTGGGCCTCCCAAGCCCGCCCTCTGGGAAGAAGCTGGTCGTAATGGCATCGGAACAGTCCGTTTGGCATGGAGCAGTCGCGGGCCCATATGTCAAGGCTTTCCAGACCCTTTTCCAAAGCGTCTTTGTCTTTTCGGCTGATGTATTCGTACAAAAAAGCGTTCGCTAAGGAAATGTTTTGTCCGCAAAAACCGGTTTCGTAGCGCCAATAATATTTGTGTCCCCAACCTTCGGATTTGCTATGCCTTTTCAAGCCAAGACGAAATCCCTTGAAAGGCCCTTCTTCGCTCCAAGAGTGCGTTTTAATAAAATCGATGCTGAGGTCCCTGATCTTTTCGGCGGACTTTTCGGGTTTTGTGGGGCGGTAGCCTTTCTTCCAAGCGAAATCCAGAAATTTGGAACTGGCCCCGTGCCCGTTTTCCTTTGGCGCCAATACCACCCAAGCCGATAATTTTAGGCTTTGCCCGGATTTGAGGCTTAAGTTGCGGGCGTAAGGACCGGTAAATGAGTTTTTCCCCGAATAACTTCTCGGCGTTTCCTCCTCAGGCCAGATCAGCCGGTGGTAGGTGTTGTTTTGCTTTGGCATCAAGGAGCAGGAGAAAGGGATCGATTTGTCATTGAAATCGGAGAAAAGCGCGACAGTCCACTTGTCGTTTTCCGAATACGTGGCGCCGGGCACCGACGTCCGGTTATAGGAGAAGACCCAAGGCAGACCTTTGTCCGTAAAGGTTTTTGGTTCGTTTCCGTCGCCCCAAGGATTACCGTTGTAGCTGAGGCCGGGAATCATCCCGTAATCGAATTTTCCCGGCGTTTTCACCTCCATAGTGGTGCGGAAGGAGTCGAGATCTTTGCCGATGTTTGTGACTGTACGTTCCCATAGGAATATCCCTTCCTCTACCTCATTCACTTTATCGATCACCTTCAGCCGGCCGTCTTTTAATGGGGTGAGGGTAGCGATATGCGAATCGGCAAACTTCAAAGTGCCCGATTCTTCTGAAAAATGGAAGCCTTTGTCTTTCGGCGAACCGCAACCGAAAAAAAGGAAAAAGAATATGATCGTAAGGTGGAAATACTGTCTCATCTGCTCAACCAATGTGGGGGGAATCCCGTGCGCCATTCATACGCAAGATAATGAAAAAAACGCTCTTAGCCGTTGCGCAAAGCCGAAATGGAGGGAGTCAGGGTGTTTTTGGAAGGGGGCAAATTGTGTTTTTGGTCTTTGGTACGAGATATTGGGTTCGAAGTATGTGCAGGGGGGTAAAGAACGGTTAATATTTCAGATTACGGTTTCCTGCAGAAAAAATCAGGACAGTTTCCCATCCTGATTTCCAAAAAATGAATAAACCCAAAATACTTATCTTATCTCCAAAGCAATATCAGACGCTAATTTGCTTTCAACGGAAGGCAAAATATCCATGCAGTCTATTTACTCTCGACTCTTTACTTTGCACTCATTTAGCTTTCGCTAATTTTTCCTCCTGTTCGGCTTCAAGAACGTTCCAATCATCAAGATAACGGAGCGTTTCCAGTCTGAAGGCGGTTGGCCAAGCCACGAGCCAATCGTTCATTGATCCGAAAGTGGCGTCGCCCCAGCCCCAGCTGGTGTGGAAGAAGGCCTCGTTTTGGCTACCCGTCGGGCGACGCTTGTCGTTGAAGATTTTTGATCCGTCCGAAAGCGAGAAAGTTCCGTGGTTCCACGCTGCGATGGCCCGCTCGCGCCAAAGGTCGTTGCCGGTGTATTTCGCCAGCTTTATCCAGTCGCTTACCCAGTACAGTGCGTAAGGGTCCATATGCTGGTGTTGGGTGGAAACGGATGTTCCGCCGAAGGTGTCGTGTCCGTATTCGGTAAGCGAGGCCTTCGGGCCGAAATCTACGCTTTGGTGCCACTGCCACGAGGCGAGGTAGTATGAGATGGCCACGGCCTTGTCGAGGTAAGTTTTGTCTTGCGTGGTTTCGAACAGCAACATGGCAGACCGCAGCATCGGGAAAGAGGATTCCTTGTCTACGCAATCCGAGTCCAGCGCGCCGGCGGTGGTGTAGCCTTTTTCCTCAAAAGTGGAATAGTAATGCGAAAAGGCTCTTTTCGAAGCTTCGAGATATACCTCTTTGCCTGTTTCTTTGTTGGCAGCCATCATGGCCGGAATCATAAAGGCGCCGGTGGTGCCTTCCCGGCGGGTACACTTGCCGTTTATGTTCCACGATTTTCCGATTACGCCCCCGGGCTGTTGTTCCTTCACGGCGAAATCCGCGATGGCGAGTCCGGCCTTGAGGTATTCGGGCCTGTTTACGCCGCATTTTTTGGCCAAGTGATAGGCTTCGATAAAGTTTCGTCCGGCGGTACCCATATTGCAGGCGTCGGTTCCGCCACTAGGTCCGTTGCCCCAGAATCTGGCGCTGATAATCTGGCCTTCGTCTTTAGGTACGCAGTATTTAATCCATCCGTCAAGGGAGGTGATGGCCTTTTTCAGGGAAGTCGAATCGCCGTGTTTCAGGAAGTCGGTGAACAGTGAGTTGGCCAGAGAGATATTCTGCCCGGCCCAACCGGCCTCGAAGTGGGTGTAGAGAACGTTTGTCCACTCGCCGTTTTCCAAATGGAATTCGTCGGTTTTTCCGTTTTCCGGCCCTTTGTTTTCCCCGTAGGGGCGATATCTCATACCGATATTGAAGGCCTCAAAGTCTTGGATTTTGTGCCAAAGACCGTTTTTGGCGTAAGCCACGCCGTAATCCCAAACGTGCTGTACGGGGAAAGCGGCTTTGGTATCGTGGCGATGGATTTTCCAGGCCACGTCCAGCATCTTGTCGATGCTCCTGTGCCCTTTTTTGTTTGGTGCCACTACCAGCCAGGCCGTTACCGTAAGCGAACCGTCTTTTTCCAAAGTAAGGTTTTGGCGATAGCCGGACTTCAGTTTGTTTTTGGTGTAATTGGTATACGGCAGTTCCTCTTCGGGCCAGATTAGCCTGTGGGTAGTCCGTTTCTCCTCCGGAATAAGGGAGCAGGAGAAAGGTTCGAATTCGCCTTTGGCCTCTCCGAATAGGGTTACGGACCAGTTGCCGGTTTCGGTGTAGGTTGCGCCGGGTACCGCTATTCTGTGGTAGGCGAACGTCCACGGGGTTCCGTTTTTGGAATAGCCTTTCAGCAGGTTGTGTTTTTCGTGCAGGTTGCCGTTGTAGCTCACCGCCGGAATAAGCTGGAAGCCCGATTTTCCTTTTACCTCAAAGTCCATCGTCAGGCGTACGGAATCCATACGTTTTCCCGAAATATTGGAAAATGTCCTTTTCCAGAGGAAAACGCCATCTTCTGCCTGCCGGATTTCGTCGGTGGATTCGATTCCCGGCGAGTTGCCGTTCCGGACATTCCCTATAAGGTCTTTTTGATGGTAAACGGCCCCGTCATTTTCGGAAAAACGGTAGCTGAAACCTTCGTCGCTACCGGAACAGGCAGAGAGGATTAGGCCTAGCATCAGGGCAAAATTGATTTTGGCGAGATGAATTCTGTTCATTTCAGAATGTTTAGGATAATGAAAAAACCGGTGACGCGATCCGGCATAAAAAATTGCCGAGACTGATCTCGACGAAATGAACCTCTTAATCGTTGGGGTGCTTATTTGGTACAGAGTAAATAGTCTGCTCGGGAATTTTGAGGCGAAAAGAGAAAGTACTCTTTACCCTTTACTTTGTACAAAACTTTTTACTAACTCACGGCCGGGCGAAAGAAGGTATGGATTCTTTCGCCCTAGGGCCGTAAAGGGAAGAAAATAGTTATTTGGATGTTCTTTCCAGAACCTTGTCAAGTACCTCTTCGTCCACTTTGAACACGGTGCCGTGGCGCAGGCCTTTCGGCATCACGATATCCGAAGAAATGTCCGTCCAAGTCTTTAAGTCTTTGGACGCTACAGCTCCCATGGCGTGTTGCGTATACTTGTCGAAATAGACTACCCAGCGGTTGTCTTGCAGTTTGGTGGCCGTTGGCCCTTCCGCCCAGTAGTTTCCGGTAATCGGTTCCGAGGCCTTGGTGTATGGGCCGGTAACTTTGTCGGCGGTGGCTACACGGATATTTTTCTGCGCTTTCGGCTTTTTGGTTTCGTCTTTCAGGAACATCACGTACTTGCCGTTAACTTTCTGGATAGTTCCGTCGATTACGTTGAAGCCGTGGTCATACAGCAACGCGGTTTCGCTGAAGGTTTTGAAATCCTTGGTCGTTACGTAGTACATGCGGTGGTTGTACTTGTTGTCGCCGGTTCCTTCGGATTCGGTAAAGCGCCCTGGAATGGTGGTGGACCAGTAGATCATGTACTGCTTAGACGCCTTGTCATAGTACACCTCGGGCGCCCAGCAGTTCAGGGCTTCCGATTCGTGGGTCATCACGGGGACTGTCTTTTGGTTTGACCAATGGATCAGGTCCGGAGAGCTGGCGTATCCTATACTTTGCTCGCCCCAGCTGACGGTCCAAACCATATGGAACAGGCCGTCAGGGCCTTTGATGATACACGGGTCGCGCATCAGCTTGTCGCCGCCGGCTGTGGGTTGCAGAAGGGATTTGTCATCGTTGATGGCTTTCCACTTCAGTCCGTCACGGCTGTAGGCCATATGCAGGCCGTCGGCCCCGTTGTTTTTGAAGTAGGAGAACATATAGACTTCCCCTTTTTTCTTCTCGATGTTTTCTTTCGCCGGCTGGCAGGCCGTAGTCATGGCCAAGGCTATCGCCGACAGGCTCCACAATAGTTTTCTCATGGTGTTTTACTTAAAAAATTACCTTATAGTTCCGCTAGATTTTTCTTTTTTGTAGTCTTCTGCTCCGTAGGTGTTTCGGCATCTACCACCGGAAAGGCGCTGATGCGCAAACGGGCGGTTCCCATCGGAATCAGGGATATTTCTTCGGTTTCGGTATCGGGGCTGACGGGGCTGTCCATCAGCTGGCCTACCAAGCCGTATTGGTCTATTTTCCATTCGGGAATCCGCTTTCCCTTGGTCTTGATCACGATCGGATTGCTTTCGTGAGTGAAGGGGAAATTGTCTTCGGGCCAAGGCTTTTTTTCCACCAAAAAACTCTCTTCGGGCGATTCCGGATCTAGGGAGAGGCCGTAATTCCAAGCCGATTCGGGGTGGATTTCCCAAGAAGGCCAGCGTTTCGCATCCACACCTTCTTGCCACCTGGAATCTTTCACAGCCGTTTGGGTGCTCTGTAGCCTTACGAATCTTTCTTTGATATCGAGTGAGTAAGTCAGTGGCCCGTAGTTTACGCTGGCGCTGTTGTGGTTGGCCGTCCAAGTCTTCACTTTCACTTCCATCGGGAGGCTCAGCGTTACGGTGTCGTCGTTTTTCCAGCTTCTGTATATCCGTATATAATTTCCGGGAGCGGGATTGGCTATTACGGTTTCGCCGTTGATTTTGGCGGTCGCCTGACCGCACCAGCCGGGTATGCGGAGGTAGAGCGGAAAGCAGACTTCCTCAGGTGTATTTACCCGGACTTGGACCTGTTCTTCGTAGGGATAGTTGGTTTCTTCTGTCAGCGTCACCTGCGTGCCTTCACCTACGGTGGCGGTTACTTCGCTGGCGCTGTAGAGCGTGGCGGCCAGGCCGTTGTCGGGCGTGGCCATCCAGAGGCGTTCGGTGTAGTAGGGCCATCCGCTGGAATGGTTGTGTTGGCAACAGCGCGAGCTGAACGGGTTCATCAGCAGGAAAGTGCCGCGTTTGCTAAGTCCGGGGGCGTGGTTTTCCTTGTCGCTGCGCACTAGGTTTGGAGCCGTGAAGTAGCGGAGGGATCGCATATCGGGCATAAGCGCGGCCACGAAGCTGTTTAGCGCGACGTTTTCGCAGTGGTCGGCCCAGAATACGTCGCCTGTTAGGCCTAGTAGGAGTTCGTCGGAGAACATTTGCTCCACTATTCCGCAGGTCTCGGTGGCTTGGCGAGGGTCGTCGTAGCCTTCGCGGGCTATTTCGTCGGCGCCGTACATTCCGCCGGGCACTTGTCCGTGGCGTTGCCTTACGTGTTTGAAATTGGCGTAGGTGGCTTCGAGGTGTTTTTTGTTGTGGGAAAGGCTGTAGTACGTGGCCGGCTCGCGGAATCCTTGCGCTATGTTTACGTTGTGCCAGTTGGGAAGTTTATTGGCCTTTGACCAATCGGCGGTGTTGCGGTGGATTTTGTGCGCCAGTTCCAAGAGGAATTTATCCCCCGTGCGGTTATACAGCCAGAGGACGCTGTTCATATTGTCGCCTCCCCGCATATGTTGCCAATAGTGGGTCAGGAACTCGTGGTCGGGAACTGTAAGCTGGTGCTTGAAGTAATTGGTCATCAGCTCGATTACCCTATCGTCTTGTGAATATTCATAATAAGACTGAAGGCAATAGAGCATTACCATATTTGCCCAATAATCCCGGGTTTTGTCGTCACCAAAGCGGAATTCCGGGCCAAAGTCACCGTTTTTTCTTTGGCTGGCCAATGCCCCTTCGATCCAAACTCGGGTTTCCTCAATAATCTTTTTGTCGTTGAGCGTATAGCCGATATTTCCGTATCCCCTTAGCCAATAGGGGAGTTCTTCCCAGCCCCAACGGCCGATTCCGTCTTTGGAAAGCCAAGCGTTATCTTCTTTCTGAAGCCAAGCGCTGATGGTGTTCAGGTTGCCCGTCAGGCCGTCTCGCTGGCGTTCGAGCATGGCTTTGAGCCAGCCGGCGGGGCGGATGCTTCCGACAGGGAGTTTTATAAGCGGATTGGCTTTTAGCGGAGCCCTGTTTCCGTAATAATGAGAGTTGAGCGAAGAAGTGTCGGGTATGTTTACGACTGTTACTTCATTTCGCACAGGAGCGTTACTTTGTTGGCAAGAAGCCAAGAAAACGACTGGTAAAAGCAGTAGAAATAAACGGTGTAGGATAGGGGGAGTCATGACAGGGAGCCGGGCCGGTCTGTGTGATTTTTTGAGAACCGGAAAGGGTTAGGGAGAGGCGGTTTTGGTTATGGGGTTGTATCGAAGTATAAGGAGCGTCCGCAGTTTTCCGAACTACGGACGCCTTGAAAGGAAATTCGTTTACAGCGCGTTTTCGATTTCTTCGAGGCTAGCGCCAAGAAGTTTCTTGCTGATTTTATTGAGTTGCGTTTTGTCTCCTTCGAAATGGAAAGTCATATGCGTGTGCGTAATCGACTCGTTGTTTTTCAACTCACGCGCCGACGACGAGGTTTCGAGTTCATAGAAAGGTCCGAGTTGGCTTCCGTCCTCGCTTACCGGCCCGTCGTTGTAAGAATTGATTACGTCGCCGCCGTATGGGTGTTCTTGGTGTTTCCATTGCGAGTTGACATAGTCTTTTTCGTTGTGAAACGAGAACTTGACAATAGTCAGGATGCCTTTGTCCGCCGAGTAACTTCCGAGTATCGGTTTGGTGTTGGCTGGCGCTACGCCTATTTTTCCGCGTGATTTACCGTCGCCTTTGAAGTAGGCGATTTTGCCTTTTGTCGTAAGTCTGTCGGGACTTACGGCACCGAAATAATCGCTGTTTACAATCGGATTTTTGCCCTTAAGCGGCACCACGACATTGGTGCGGTCGGATGGATTGTACATTCCAAGAATCCAGATAGAAAGCAGGCCCTTGTCTTTTTTCCAATCGAAACCGCTGACGTTTTTCATCGTGTTTTCGGAACGGTAACCGACAAAAGAAACTTTGTCGCCGATTTTCACCCGAAGGTTTTTCTCGACTTCCTTTTTCGAATACACTTTGATGTTTCTGCGGATATCGACTTTGAGGTCCGTACCCGAATAGTTTTGCAGAGCGATAGTTCTGGTGAACTCGGCTTCGTCTTTTTTGGAAAAGGCCACGTCGAACGCTTCGGTGTCCAGTGAAGCCGGGGTGAACCAATCCTCGAAAACGAAGCGTGTTCCGGGTTTGAAGAATATGGCGTATTGCCCGCCTTCCGGCCCGAGCCAGAAACGGTCTTCGCCACCCAGTGCGTTGATGTGTTTTTGGATCTCTCCGCTTTCGATAAGTTTGTAATTGAGCCAACCGTAACTATTGCCGGATTCGCCCTCGGCCGAGCTGGTCATTACCCGCCCCTGATAGTCGGCTACGATGGCCACTCTGGATTTGCCGTCGTCGCTCTTGAGTTCGATTACGTCCTTATGTTTTTTAAGGAAGTTCAGGTCTTTGCCATAATTGTTTTGCGCAATAGCGGCCAAAGGACCCATCAGGCCCAAAGCCACTATGCCCAATGTAAGAATGCCTTTTCTCATAACGTATTTGTTGAAAAAAACGAAAACTATAATTGTATGAACAAGATAAACCGACATGTGCGTAACTCCAAAGGCTAACGCCTTTTAGCGATATTATTTGATCGGTTATATTTGTCGGACTTCAGCGCTTCCGGTTTGGGAAGCGGACTGAAATGGATCCGCTTTATGAGCCCTTTCCATATTTCGACAAAATTCTATGTTTCTTGTCCACGAAGTACGTTAGCCAAAAAAGCATAAGACAATCGAGCGCAATAGACTCAGAATTATACTCTGTTCACTTTCCCAACTCCACGACTTACTTTTTCGCTTTACTCTGTACTAATTCTAGTTCGTCAGTTCTTTAGGTGTTTTGGAGAATATCTTTTTTATCCTCTCCATATTTTCAAATTTCGGAGTCCTATCGAAGTTATAGACACCGTTTTGTTCCTGCTCTACATCCGTAAGCTGGGTGTAGCAATAACCCCAGATATGGTCGAAGCTCAGGATAACGTCGGTCAGGCCTTCGAGGCGGGTAAAGAATTCCTCTTCGGTTTTCGGGTCGTTGCCGTAGCCCCACGAGTTGGAAGCGCTGTCCTTTCTTTTCGATTTCGGAACCCATTTTATCCCGCCGTATTCGTCAATGATATATGGCTGGCCTGCGTACGGAGGCTCTTTGTCGCCGTGGTGTTTGTATACGCCACCGTCGGCCCGAACGCTGAGTTTCTTTCGTAGGCTTTCCGGGTCTTGGTCATACGGGTGTACGGTCCAGATATCGGTCACAACGTGTCTCCATCCGCTGGCGTCGTTGATAGGGCGGGTAGGGTCCAGGTTGTGCGTCAGGTCAAAAACGTCTATCGCAAAGCGGTTGTATTGGCGGGATTCTCCGCTTACCCAAGTCTCGTTGAAAGGCGTCCAGGTGACGATCGAAGGGTGGTTGCGGTCACGGACCACAATTTCTTCCCATTCGCTGAGGAAGTTTCGGGCGGCCTCGGTGCTATTGTGCGAGAGTCCCCAGTTGGCGGATTCTCCCCACGTAAGGTAACCCAGTTTATCTGCCCAATAATGGAAGCGTTCCTCGAATACTTTTTGGTGAAGTCTGGCTCCGTTAAATCCTGCGGCCATCGAAAGCTCGATATCACGCTTAAGCGCGTCGTCGCTTGGAGCTGTCCATACGCCTTTTGGGTAAAAACCTTGGTCCAGAACGAGGCGCTGGTAGTACGGTTTGTTGTTGAGGAATACGCGGTTGCCTTCGATATGGATTTTGCGCATTCCGGCGTAGCTGTTCACTTTGTCAAGGACATTGCCTTTTCGGTCGATTACTTCCAATACTATATCGTAAAGGAAAGGGCTTTCCGGCGACCAACTCTTGGCTTTTCTCAAGCGGATATCGCAGTACGCGGTATTGCTGGCTTGGATTTCCCTTTTTCCTACGAGTCTTTTTCCGTCGAAAACCGATACCCGGAACTTGTTGCCTTGCTGAATGCTGCGGAAGCGTGGGCGGAAGATAAAACGGTTGTTGTCGTAGTCCGGAGTGATGTTGCAGTCACGCAGTCCGGCCGTGTTTACGGCTTCCATCCATACGGTTTGCCAGATGCCCGTGGTACGGGTATAAAAACAGCCTCTGGAACCGAAGCTGGTACACTGCTTACCCACGGGCTGGTTGCCCGAACGGTTTTCGTCGCGGACATATACCACCACATCGTGCTCTTGTCCGGCTTTTACAAAGCTTGTGATATCGTGCGAAAACGAAGAGGATCCGCCCCAGTGTGTTCCCACGGACTTGCCGTCTACAAACACTTCACTTTCGTAATCCACGGCCCCGAAGTTGAGCAGTATACGGCGTCCGTCCCAATTTGCCGGGATTTTCACTGTTTTGTGATACCACATCGTTTCGATGAAGTCTTTATGGCCTACGCCCGACAACTCACTTTCCGGGCAGAAAGGCACGCGTATTTTTTTATCGAAGCCGTCGCTTTTTTGGAAGCCCCGGTCTCGTCCCGATTTTCCGAAATCGAAAGCGTAAGTCCAGGTGCCGTTCAGGTTGACCCAATCCGAACGCTCAAACTGAGGGCGTGGGTATTCGGGGCGGGGAATCGGCGAGTCCACCTTTTCCGGGTTTTGGGCCTGAAGCCCGATACTCGCTAGCGCAAAAAGGCCGAGTAGTAGAAAGTCTTTAATCTTGGTTTTCATAGATTTTCGGATTCGACGCGAATGAAAAAACTTGCCGGACGCCCGCCCGTGGACTGACACGGATTAAATAGGGGAGTCTCGGTCCGGGTATGGCTGTCCGGCAAAATGATACTACAATTTTGGAAAAGCATTCGGATTCAGCCCCATAGCTGTCGAAATGAGGGTTGTGCTTGTCATTTCCACCCCCTAAAGGTTCTTTCGAAAGAGATGGTTTGACTTGATTTTCGTAATCCGAAATAATGATTGACAGTTTGCTAAAACGATTGAATTGAAAAAATAAAAGGTTTGCTTCGGTTATTGACCAAACAAGAAGTCTTGGATCAACAAAAAAGCGCCCTCCTTTGAGGGCGCCGTTGAGCATATTGAATTAAAGTGGTGCGATTAGTTTTAATGCATTTTCAAATGCTGTTTTTCGAATAGGTTAGTTTGTGTGTGTAGATCTAACCGGATGTGATTTTCGTATGATTGTTAATTTCCCGTTAACCAGTGCTCGGTTGTGTTTTTTGTATTGTAATAGAATTCCACGGCGTTCTGCTGGCCATCGTATCCGTTGACGATAAGGCTTCCGCCCGAGCCGTCTTCGTGGGAGATGGAAGAGATTCTTACGCTGACACCTTTGAAGACAAAGTCCTGTTTGTTGAAGAATTTCTCGTAAAGGGCTTTTGCTCTGGCCGAAGTCACATTAGCGACATCTATAGGCGTTTCCACACTAACCTGAAGTTCGGATTGGTCGCTGGCTCCCGAAAGAAGGAAACCATTACCCTCTTGGATCGTGATTTTATTGAATACCTTGCTGTCAATCTTACGTCTTTCGTTGAAATCCATAGCCAGCTGGTAAGCGGGGATGTTTTCGTAAAGGTGCGATCCTGAAAGCCAGTGCTCCTTACCAGTGGTCGTGTTGATATAGAAAGTGACCTCGTTTTGCTGGCTGTCGTACCCAGTCACAAGCAGGCTACCGCCACTGCCGTCTTCATGGGCGATTTTCGAGATGTCGACACTGACGTTTTTGAACACGTATGCCTGCTTGTTGAAGAACTTCTCGTAGATAGAGCGGGCTCTTTCGGGAGAGACGTTTGCGACGTCCACGGGATTTTGGACGCCAATGGTGAGGTCTTCTCCGTTAGAGCCCGACAAGATGTACTGGTTGTTATGCTGGCCTCTAGTCAGAATATTAAATACCCTTCCGTCGAAGTTTTGCCTATCGTTGAATTTTTGGGCGAGCTGGTACGCCGGGATATCTTGGTTGAGATATGGTCCTGAAAGCCAGTGTTCTTTACCAGTGGTCGTATTGATATAGAAAGTTACTTCATTCTGCTGGTTGTCGTATCCGGAAACGATCAGGCTACCGCCACTGCCGTCTTCATGGGCGATTTTCGTGATGTCGACGCTGACGTCTTTGAACACGTATGCCTGCTTGTTGAAGAACTTCTCGTAGATAAAGCGGGCTCTTTCGGGAGAGACGTTTGCGACGTCCACGGGATTTTGGACGCCAATGGTGAGATCCTCTCCGTTAGAGCCCGACAAGATGTACTGGTTGTTTTGTTGGCCTCTGGCCAAAATATTAAATACTCTTCCGTTGAAGTTTTGCCTGTCGTTGAATTTTTGGGCGAGCTGGTACGCCGGAATATCTTGGTTGAGATATGGGCCTGACAGCCAGTGCTCTTTTCCGGTGGTCGTATTAATATAGAAAGTAACCTCGTTTTGCTGGTTGTCGTATCCAGTAACGAGCAGGCTACCGCCACTGCCATCCTCATGTGCGATTTTCGTGATATCGACACTAATATCCTTGAATACGTAAGCTTGCTTGTTGAAGAACTTCTCGTAGATAGAGCGGGCTCTTTCCGGAGAGACATTGGCAACATCTGCGGGACTTTGGATGCCAATGGTGAGATCCTCCCCGTTAGAGCCCGACAGGATGTACTGGTTGTTATGCTGGCCTCTTGTCAGAATATTAAATACCCTTCCGTCGAAGTTTTGTCTGTCGTTAAACTTTTGGGCGAGCTGGTACGCCGGAATATCTTGGTTGAGATATGGGCCTGACAGCCAATGCGATTTCCCTGTATTGGTATTGATATAGAAAGTCACCTCGTTTTGCTGGGCATCCGTACCCTTGACAATCAGGCTACCGCCACTACCGTCTTCGTGCGATATTTCGGATATCCTGACATTAACGTCCTTGAACGTATAAGCGTCTTTTTTGAAGAACTTGCCGTAAAGGTCTTTGGCCAGTACCGGCGTAACGTTTTCGATGTCGATAGGGGTTTCCAAAGTCACGGTAATATCCGAGGCGTTCGAGAGTGACAGATTGAATTCATTCTCACCGGACCCGTGGGCAATGACGTTGTACAGGCCTCCATTGATATTTTCCCTATCGTTGAATTTCTGCGCCAACTGATACGCCGGAATCGTTCCTTCCACCTTAATTTCAAGCCAATGTTGCTTGTCTTCTGCGGTGCTGTAATAAAAACGGCGGGTTGTTTCGTTGGCATCCACGCCCTCTACTATAAAGCTTGTTCCCGAGCCGTCTTCGTGGGATATTTTCTTCAGCGTAAGCTCGGTGTTCAGAATTTGGAATTTGGTCTGATATGCGAAAGCGTCGAAAAGTTTTTGGGCACGGGCGTTCTCAAGGCTTACCTGCGAGCTCATGTCCGCCATCACCTGAACAGGTTCCGCACTGTTATGGCCTTGTTCAAGAAGGAATTTCCCTTCGCTTACGAATTTGATCGACTCATAAAGGCCGTCGTTGATGTTTTCGCGTTTGTTGAACTTGCTTATCAAGTCCTGTACACTAAGCTTGGTTTGGATAAAACCTCTTCTGGTCAGTTTGATAATGCCGAAAGCGCTCGTACCTTGAGGGAGGTTGTTGCCAAAAAGTCCGTCCGATTTCACGCCGAACAGCTTCGCGATTTCGATTGCCTCATCAGAACTGTACACGAGCTCGAGCCCTTCTTCGGATTTATGAGGGATAATGTTCGTTCCGGAAATATTGAGTCCCACCTCGCTCCAAACAAACCGGACGCTGTCCAAAGTACTTGCCGTTCTTTGCTGTTGGCCGTTAACCTCACTTTTATCGATATAAAAAAATTCGTCGGAGAACTTAACTACAGTCTTTTTGTCTTCAGTTGACAAGGTTTTGTCAAAAGTATCCCAAGCACCCACTTTCTCCTGCCTGTCATAAATCTCGATATCCCAATCCGAGATTTTCCATTCCGACGACATGTAAGAAACGTTGGGAATACTGATGTTTTTCTGCATAGAGGTTTTTACCTCATTGAGCAATGTCAGTTCCGCTATCTCCTGGGAGTCGCAAGCTCCGAGTATGGCCCCCGCGGCTAAAAATGGGAGTAAAAGTTTTGTCTTTTTCATGTTGAAGATGCTAGTGAAAATTTGTGCCTTTCACCCTACCAAGATGTAACGCCCCCCGATACGTTGCCTGAAAAAAACGAAATATTTTTTTTTATCTTTTTTTGTTTTGCCGAGGCAACGTCTCACTTTTCGAAGCATCTTATAGTGTGGTGAGGTCCGTAAACGTTGGTTTATAGTTATTCTAGCCGGTTTTTTGGAGCTTCGGGATTGATCGCCGAAGATGACAGTACACGGGATATATGGAAATCGATGAAATCGTAGAGAAGTGTCTGCAAAACGACTCACGTGCCTATGAGGAATTGTTCGAAAAAACGGCCCCATATTTTATGGGGCTTTGCCGGAGGTATATCACATCCTCTGCGGACGCCGAGGACGTATTGCAAGAAGCGTTTATCAAGATTTTCCAGAGTTTGTCCAGTTTGAGGGAGGTGAGCCTTTTCCAGGCTTGGGCAAAACGTATTGTGATTAATATGGCGATCGGATTCCTGCGTAAGAAATCGGTGCTTAACGAATGTGTTGACGCTGATGTAGGCACCATAGAGCTGTCGGAGAGTGAGGTGTCTGAATCTGAAAAAAAACTCAGGACCATGGAAATGAATGAAATTGTCCGGCTAATGGACGGTCTGCCGGAAGGGTACAAGACTGTACTTAATCTTTATTCCATCGAGGGGTATTCGCATAAGGAAATAGCGGAGATTCTGGGAATAAGTGAGGGGGCGTCAAGGTCGCAGTACCATAAGGCCAAGAAGGCTTTCCAAAAGGTCATTTTGTCAAACCAATCTGAATTATACCCGGATGAAAGACTCGTTTGATGAAATTCTGAGAAAGAAAGCGTCCGGTTTTGAGCAGGAAGTGCCGGAAAAGCTTTGGACCAGCTTGTCGTCGCATATCCCGGCGGCGCCCGCCACCGTAACGACCGGAGGTGCCGGTGCTGGCGTAAAAAGTATTGTTGTTAAGCAACTATCCACGTCCGTAGCCAAAGTGGTGGTGGCATTGGCCACTACGACGGCTACGGTAGGTGGTTATTTGGCCGTCAAGGAAAGCGGCGAATCGACGACTACGGAGGAACCCGAATTAGTGAGCAAGCTGGACTTGTCTTCTTTGGAAGGTATAGAAAAATTGGGCGAAACCGACCATATTGGCCTACCGGAGATGGTGGCTTCGTATGCCGAGGAACTGAAAAAAGAGAGAAGCGTCGTTAAACCGGTGAATATCCGTAAAATCGAGCCGAATAAAATAAGCGGTATTAAGAAAACAACCGGACACAGATTAGATATACCCGCGAGAATAACTGCGGGAAGCGCTTCGAAAATTTCGTCAGAAGACAATCAAAGACCGAAGCCGAAAAAAGATGACGCTTGGCAGAACGGCTTCCTCTCGGACGGTAATGGAGGCGGGACAGGTTTTGATGGCAAAGGCAATGATGGTCAGGGTATGTTTGCGGAAATATCTGATTATAAAAAGTTAACCAATTTGGTTCAGCAACCTTTGGCGTTTGACAATGTGGCCGATATTCCATCTTACTATATCCGAAAAGCAGATAATACTGATCAGTCTCAGTACGGTGGCGTAGTAATAAGGCGGAAACCCGGATTTTTTCACGATTGCCAGCTAAGTCTAGCTACAATATACGGTAGGACGAGTGTTTTAAAATCGGAGGATATCGGGGATTTTGATGTTCAGAATATATCAGGTACCCTTTACGGAGCGAAGCTTGACTTGAGAAAGCCGGTGTCGGGCTATTTCTCGATAATTGGAGGAATTTCTTTTGGGAAGGGGAAATATGCCAGAACCTTTGATTTGGGTAGTGGCGATCCTGACCGGATAAACTCCGAGTATATGAGAGTGGGGGTTCCTCTTAGGCTGGCCTTTACAAAGGATATAAAGAGCCGGATTGCATTGGGAGCGGAAGTTGGCGCTTCAGCTGGATATGTTTTCGGAAGAAAGGATGTTTACGTAGGAAAATACTTTGAGAGCGGATCTATAGAAGGCGTTTTGGAAAACGTTTTTGTCCTTGGGGTAAATGCCGGGACATCGGTAACTTATAGGCTGAATGACAGGTGGGGAATAGGTTTACGATTGGACGCCGAGTATTATTCTATGGAGAAAAATATAAAAGTAATGGAAATAGGGGGAGGATTCGGAGTCAATTGGAATTTAAGATAACCCTGTTCCATTGTGGGAAAGAAGTACGGAAAGGCGTCATTAGGCGCCTTTCTAGTTATCCTGAAGCCGGAACTTCTACCAGCACGGATTCTCCTTCGCTATGGTCACCGCAGGTCCACCGCCATTTTTCCTGTAATTTCACGCTTCCGTCAGGCATAATGTCCGGTGTCGAGTTACAAACGCCCGTGCGGATCTCGCCATTGTCATTGACGTGTTGGTATCTCATATCCAGTCGGCCTTGTTTGTCGGTTTTGGCTATGAGGTGGCCTTTCAGGATTCCGCCTCCGGAATATTCGGCCCAAACGAGGTCGCCTTTTTGGGAATACCTGAACAGCGTTTCTCCGCTTACCTCTCCGTTGTCGGTATTGCTTAACGATCGGAACACTTTGCCGTCAAAATTGATTTCTGTCGCCATGTGTATAGAGTTTATGTTGTTTTGCCAAAGCGAACGCAAAGCGACCACTTTGTTTTTAGGGTTTGTAATATATGGGTTCTGATTTGATTAAATCCTGTAAAAATTATCTTATTAAAATAAAATTATGCTTTTTCAATCAAAACCCGTAGATTTTATGTATCAGTTTGACTGGTGATCCGTTACAATCCTTAATAAACGGCGATAGTCGTCGTATGTATTACACTACAAATTAGAATGGCCGTTTGTAATAAACGGTGCAATAAGAATAAAAACCATGAAAGAGCCTTCCGGGAGTTTGGGCCTAAGCTCATTACACGCTATTACGGTCGCGATTTTGACATTTGTCGCTTTTATCGCATTTTTTAACTTGGAAACCGCATTGGCCGCGGGTATTTTGTCCGGTAACCTGTTCTATATTTTTAGAAGGCACAGCAAAAAGAAAAGGCCTTACCCTATCAAAAAATAAAAACCTTATAGTTAATCCGAATGGAGATTACGGCACTGGATCGTGCCCCGAGCTTCCCCACGGATGGCATCTGGAGATGCGCTTAAGACCTAACCAACCACCTTTGGCCGGGCCGTGTTTCTTGACAGCCTCAATCATATAAGTGGAGCAAGTAGGCGTATAGCGGCATGCCGGCGGAAACATCGGCGAAATGGCGTATTGGTAAAACCTTACCAAACCGATGAGCATCGAAGAGAATATCTTTCGCATAATGTTTCGTTGATTAGAGGAAGGCTAATACGGCCAATTTTAGTCGTGTTTACAAATTAGAAAACGAGAAATTCTTAACCATGTTGTGGCCAATGGCGACTGTGTTGAGAAAGGGAAACGCTTAAAGTTAAAAACGCGCTTTTTCGTCAAGTTTCTATCCTTTTGTTCAGCTAACAGTCTCCGAGGTGATATCAGAAAAACTTTGTTCGAAGGTTTCGTCGTACCTTAGTTTATATTCGTTTTTGAACCGATCGAAGATCCGGCTGGCTTCTCTTTTCTTTCCTTGGCTGGCCAGTATTCTTATTTTATTAAAGCAAGCGGGTTCCGAAAGCGGATCGAAGGCCAAAAGGGCTCCGCATATTTTCAATCTGAGATCATCGCTGGCCGAATCTTTCTCCGTAAGTGGAGCAAGACAAGAGAAAATGCGGTCAAAGGTTTCGGCTTTCCACTCGTCGTACCATTCGTCGCGGATATTTTGCGGAAACGGGCCTGCTGAAATAATTTCCAATATTCCGGAAATAGTCTCGTCATTCATTGAGTCGGCGGAAAGCAAAAGGTCCAGTTCCTGAAAATCGAATCGTGAAGTTTCGAGATTGCCGATGCTGTATACATCGCCGTTTTTGTGAAGGGAAGGTCCGCCGTGTTCTTCCAAAGTCACTTTTAGTTTCCGGATATTTACCCTCCTATTATTGTTGGCTTTGCTTTCGGGCAGTTTGGGCCACAACGTTTCGGAAAGTTTGTCGGAACGGATACCGTTTTGTACAGAGCTGTTTCTGAGAAGCAAAAGGAAGAGACTTTTGAGTTTTGGTGAAAAATGCCCGCTGATATCTTCGCCTTTAAGGTTTGTGAGCCTGAATTTTCCAAAAATCCGGATATCATGTGTTCCCAGCTCAACTTCACGTGTCCCGAACACTATATTTTGTTCCGTGATTTTATTTTTGGCGAAAAACTTCTTTTTGATCTTCTTACGTTGGAAGCCCGCCAAAGCTAGAACGGCAATGATATTAAGCCCGATTATCGGGTAGACAAGTGAGATATTGTCCTTCTTTTTATAGACGATTTCGACCTCTTTGCCATTCGCTATTCCTGATATTTCTTTATCTGTCAGGGCCCTACGCCATACATATAAATCATCCAGGTAACCGTTAAAATAGCTGGAGGAGTCGTTGGTGTTCGTAAATGACGCCCTTTGCCCGATGCGTACCATCCCTAAACCGTGGAAAGAATGTTTGTCCTTTCCGATAGCGTCGAGTTCTCCGTTGATAAAAATGGACTGTTGACGTTCTTCCATATCATATCGCCATACGATATGGTACCATTTGTCCTGTTCAAAGCGGGTTGAGCTTTTTGTGTCTTGGGAATAAAACCCGAAATGGGGCTTCTTATATTGTAATGACAAGTGCAGCCCCATCAGGAACCTATTCTGGTCGGTATTCACGATATTTTCGAATGCGTCTTTAAATTCCTTTACTTTTATCCAGAAAGCCACCGTAAACGAACCGTCGTATATTCCGAGATCTTGCGTATTGGTCAGTTCGATCATGGAGCTTTTGCCGTTGAAGTAACCGACCTGTCCACGTTCAGCATCATCGAGAATATGTATATCTGTAAAGTGCATCTTTCGGCTAAAGTCCTGATAGTTTGGTCTTTCTCCGAATGGGATGGCGACAGCAAGGTCATAGGCCAGCGGGATGGGAGACATTTGCAGAATAAGGCTGTCGCTGAATTCGTTTGACGCAAAGCTAAGGGTATCGGGCGTAAAGAAGTATCCGCTACGTCGAGGAACCATTTTTACGGAGCCGTTGTGCCCTACGGGGAAGCTAAAGCGTTTGGGACTAACGCCAGAGAAACTCCCTGTCCAGCTAACCGCAAGCTCTCCGGGAGCCTCGGATTCTATTTCCCCGCGCATTATGCGTGTGTTATTCAGTTTTTCCCAGTAATATACAAAAGCGGGGATGTAGTTTTTAAAATATAGAAAGTTGGGCGTTTGGCCAATATGTGTCCACTTATCCAGCATATTGTGATAAACCTCAAGGTGCTTTGAAGGGTCGAATGCTGAATAACGGTTGGGCAAAGGAACCAATTCCCGCGTTACCATGATCCGGAGAGGTTTTCCGAATGAATTCAAAGAGTTTTTGATTCCGTTTAGGCAAAAAAACGGATCAAACCCTTTGCGGTTACGGGCATATACAAATAACCTTTTTCCCGATTCGATAAGCGTATTTTTCCGGATGTAGATGTCTGTAGAATCACTGGCAATGTTCCCTTCCAAAGCCTGGTAGGCTGTAGAAGCGAGTAGGCTTTTGTTTTGGGTTTTAAAGAATAATAGACTGAAAATAGCCTTTGGGTGCCTATTTATAAGCTTTCCGACCCGAACCATCATCTTGTCGGTAGCCTTATCGTCTAGGCTGTCCAAGACCACCAATGCGAACACATCGGCTGTGCGTACGATGGTATCGAAGTCCTTCCAAGTCTCTTCATCCTCTATCTTTTCGGCGGGCAAAGGACAAGTGAAATGGATCAGGTAGTCGTAAGCCAAGTTTTTGTCTTGAGCCACGACTGTTGTGGCGAACCTCAGCCCTATAAGAACCAGTAAAAATAAAATTCGGTATTTCATATTATGCGTCTCCGGTAACATAAAAATAACGCTTTCGGAAGACTTACGGAAGTGTTAGGCATGAGTCTTTGCCCTTCTGGCTTCCATAAATCATCAACAACTTGATCAGGTGATATTTTACGAATAGGATCTCTCGACAAATTATATTTCTGAGCGAATATTATCTATGATCGTATTCGCCAAGCTTTGGATTCTTTTTGATTCAGATTGGCTAAGAATAGCCAAATATAAAAATTGAAAACTATCTGAAGCTGGAGTGATAGAGTTTGGGTTCCGTTTTTATGAGCCAAAAGCAGGAACTCGGAACCCAAATATATCAGATAGATTCTACGTTATTTATCTTGTTTAGGATTTAACTCATCGTAAATAGTATGCAATAGTTGATAATCGTCGCTGTCTATAGTTAAGTGCCAGAAAAAGATTGCGCCCAAGCCATTATCCTTGACATATTTGGCTTTGGCTCTTACGGACCGAGGATTGTCATAGCTCAGGAATACGCTGTCACTTGCTCTGTAAGCGTATGGAGCTTGGGCGTGTTCGTCCCAGAAGTGTTGGAATCCGTTGGCTTCGGTATAATTTTGTTTGATATCCGAATACCTAGCCCAGCCTTTGTATACGCCAGAGTTGGGTTGGTGCAAGCCATTATTTTCCGGTAAAGCGCCTTTCCATGCCCGGCCGTAAAAGGCCGCGCCTACGGCCAATTTACTTTTTGGAGCCCCGTTTTTCTCACAAAATTCCATAGTATTTTCCGCCGAAGGCACCCCCTCGTTTCTCCTTCTGGCATAGCGTTCTCTGATATTTTTATTTTTGATGTCGCTAAGCGGAACGGCTCCAAGATTGGTGTGGTGGGCCGTATGCGGTGATGAGTTGATGACGAAGTCGTAAGTCATTACATTCATATAATCTACGTATTTCATCACTTTCTCAAGCTCTATATAATTATAATATCCGGCCCATCCACCAGAGGCAAAACTTAGCTGTGCCCCGTCTTTGTATTTGTCCAAACTTTCCCGGAGGTCACGCATTAACAAAGTAAAGTTTTGCTTATCCTCTGGGCGCGCATCATTTCCTGCGCCTGCGGATGTCGGGTATTCCCAATCGATGTCTATACCGTCCAGTTTGTATTTCTTTAAAAAGGAAATAACGCTTTCAACATACTTCTTTCTTTTGGCTGGATCAGCCGCCATATCCGAAAACCCTGCCGAACCGCCCCATCCGCCGCAGGCCACCATGATGTTCAGCTCGGGAAATTCCTGTTTGCGTGAAGCCAATGCGATAAGGTCATCCTCCGTTTTTGGGTTTTGCAAAGCTATTTTTCCGTCTTTTATTACGGTAAATGAGAAAATAATATGACTGAGTTTATCCAAAGGCAAAGATTCCGGAGGAGTCCCCGGATAGTAATAAGCGATTATAGCTGGACCTTTTTCACTTTTTGGGGCTGTGTCACAAGCCAAGAAGGGTACTGTAAGTAAGATGAAAAATATAAGTTTTCGGAGGTTCATATTGCGTGGATTTATTGGGTTGGCCCATGTTTAGGCTTTTGAAAAAAGTATATACCTAACCCGTAAGGAGATAATCACAAACCTAATTTAAGGAATGGCTTATTACAAATTTGAACCATATTTTTCCTTTTTTAACGATTCTGTTCTTACATAAAGACATAGCGTATAGGGCTTGCGTTATATTATTTTTTGATATATTATTTTAAATATAAAAGTGCGTTACTGTATTGTCATTGTTTTACTTGGTCATTTAGAGATTCAGTGACCTTAAGAATTAAAGAATACCGATCAATAAGCAGTCGTCGAACGGTCTGTTTACGCTTTACTCTATACATTGTACTAAACGAAAAACATGGATATCGAAGGTGAAGACTTTGCCAAATTAGCGGTTCAGTTACGTTGTCCCGATGAGAATGGAGGACTGAACGTAGCGGACATGATGAGCGAAACGAATTCGGGAATGATTCTAAACACTATTCGCGTAATGGGACTGGCCAACGGCGAATCCGTATTGGAATTGGGACACGGGGGCGCTTCCCATTTGGAAAAACTGATGGAAAGAGCGTCTGGCCTAAAATACATGGGACTAGATATTTCCGATCTGATGGACAAGGTAGCCCGAAAATACAATCATTTGTTTTGCGAAAATGGTATAGCGGACTTTGCGCTGTACAACGGAAATCAGATTCCTTTTGGGAATAACGCTTTCGATAAAATTTTCACAGTAAATACTCTTTACTTTTGGGAGACTCCGGCGGAGTTAATGGCCGAACTGCATAGAGTATTGCGCCCTGGAGGTGAGTGCCTTGTGACATTCGTGGACAAGGGCTTTATGGAAAAACTTCCTTTCGCTGAAAACGGTTTTACGCTTTATGATATCGCTCGCTTCCGGGATTTGGCGGATATGACCGAGTTTTCGCTTTCTGAAGTACGGACATTTACCGAAGAGATTATCGTAAGTTCCGGCGATTCTGTAGAACGGAGATATTCCGTAGCTAGACTATTGAAAGAATAACTCAGACCAATACTGATATCCAAATACGATAATAGATCGTTTGCTTTTCGTCTCATTTATGTTTTTCCGCACATAATTCCATCCTTAATTTTTACTGCCGTCTAGTTTTGGACTATCAATATTTTTGACTTTTAAAGAGAAGCTGTTTATGATATCCAAAAGGAAAATGGCCTTGGCACTGGGAGTGGCCTTGGAGTTTTTTGGTATTCGGAATATGCCAGCCTACGGCCAAAGCGAGAAGCAAGATCGGCCGAATATAGTATTATTGATGGCGGACGATATGGGCTACGAATGCCTTTCCGCACACGGTGCGCTTGATTACAAGACGCCGAATATAGACCGCATGATGGAAGACGGAATAGAATTTAGCCACAGCTATTCCCAGCCTCTTTGTACCCCTTCGCGAGTGAAAATCATGACCGGCCGTTACAATTACCGTAATTATAAGGATTTCGGGTATTTGGATGTTAACGAAAAGACTTTCGGGAACGTAATGAAAGAGGCCGGTTATTCCACCTGTATAGCTGGAAAATGGCAACTCAACGGCTTGAAAACTGGCAGGGAAAATACGCTAGATGACAAGCGTCCCCAACATTTCGGTTTTGACGAATATTGCTTGTGGCAATTGACAAAAACCAAGAGACAAGGAGAGCGCTACGCAAGCCCTCTGATCGAGGAAAACGGAAAGGTTTTGCCCGATACGGACGGACGTTACGGCCCGGATATTTTCTCGGATTATGTGGTCGATTTTATCCGAAGAAAGAAAGACAAGCCGTTTTTCGTGTATTATCCTATGGTTTTGGTACATGACCCTTTCGTGCCGACCCCGGACTCGAAGGATTGGGCCGATAAGAACAAACGCTTTAAGGACCGGCCGGAATATTTTGCCGATATGATGGCCTATACGGATAAGATCGTAGGTAAGATCAGGACGGCTTTGGAACGTGAAGGAGTGGCTGATAATACCATTTTTATATTTACGGCTGATAATGGAACGAGTATCCGCATTAATTCAAGGACCAAAAACGGAAATATTCAGGGAGGTAAAGGGCAAACATTGACAAAGGGCCATCACGTGCCGATGGTTGCCGTTTGGCCAAAATACAAAGCCAAAGGAAAGCGATATGAAGGTCTGATAGAGTTCAGTGACTTTTTGCCGACCATAGCCGAAGCCGGAGGCGCCGATATTCCGGAAAATATTGACGGAAAGAGTTTTCTGCCAATATTAAAAGGCAGACGCCACAAAGACAGGGAGACAATCTTTGTCCATTATGATCCGATGAAACGGTTGAAAGCGCCACGCAAAACAGGCCGATTCTGCCGAGATTTGGAATACAAGCTCTATCATGACGGGCGTTTTTATTTCCTTCCGGAAGATCTCCAGGAGCTAAGCCCGCTTGAGGATAAAGATTTGGATAAAAAAGCTAGAAAAGCAAAAGCCAAATTGGCCAAAGAGCTAAATAAAGCCCCGGCTTGGAGCCCAAGAAAGATATAGAATATTTAACTGGACCGTCGTTATTCAATAGGGCATGCTTCCGGTTTCCTTCATTGAAATCGGAAGCATGCCCTAGTGATGTTGCAGGATTGGAAAAAGTCCGGTTAGCCCCTTCGCTAACATTCCGAAAGCCAAGGCGGTAAGGATAATTCCCATAAGG
Source organism: Fulvitalea axinellae (assembly GCF_036492835.1). Taxonomy (GTDB): domain Bacteria; phylum Bacteroidota; class Bacteroidia; order Cytophagales; family Cyclobacteriaceae; genus Fulvitalea; species Fulvitalea axinellae. The sequence continues at coordinate 193,729 of NZ_AP025320.1, forward strand.
CGTATCACGACGTTTATGCCGATTATCCCCAATCTACCGGAAAGGTAATTCGAAAAGTGCAGGAAAAGCCAGATAAGGATAGTGGTTCCCGCACAAACCAAACTAAGAACCAACCGCTCCTGCGGGCTGGGAAATTTTGGAAGCCAAACCAATATGGTCGCGATTGTTCCCGGGCCGGCGATCAAGGGTATTGCGACGGGGACTATGGCTATAGAGTCTTTCTGTTCGGCTTCTTCTTCGTCGGACTTACTATGTGAGATCGAACTGGTTTTGCTTTGTAGCATCGAGAGCCCCATCATCCCGACAATCAGCCCGCCAGCGGCTTCGAATGAGGGAAGAGTTATGCCGAAGAACTCCAGAATATAATCTCCGCTCCAAATAACGGCCAACATAATAATCAGTATTGCGATACCGGCCTTGAAGGCTATGGAACGGACATCAGCTTCGTTTTTATAGGCTGTCATTCCCGAAAATATCGCCATGTTTCCCACGGGATTTGTGATGCTCAGTAGAGCCACGCCAAATGTAATCAGGTCTTCCATTAGGGTGGGCCAAATCAAAAAACGGCCCAAGCCTCAGTCAGAATAAAGAGAAATATGCCTTTTTCTTTTCGGAGAAAATCGGAAGCTATTTCTTCCCGAAAAACTCAACGACCATTCGCAGAGCCGGTTTGTTCAGATTCTCGCATTTATAAGCGATGCCTATATTACGTGACATTCCCGGCCCGTTTACTCGCCGGAGAACAATTCCTTCCTTGTCACGGGCAAAATACTCGGGCAGAAAAGAAATCCCGACGCCGGACAGCACCAAGGCCAACACTTCGGATTTCATTTTGGCCCTGGCCACGATATCAAAACCCTTGCCCGAAGCCGAAAGAACCGCCATAGTCTGTTGATGAGCCTCGCAAGGCGGACATTCTATGAAAGAATAGCCGTCCAAGTCGCGAATATCCACTTCGGGTTTTGTGGCTAATGGATGATTATCGGGAACGCAGAGTACATAATCTTCTTCCCAAACGGAGATAAAGATTTCGTCCTCATGTTTATACTCGCGAATCAGTAGGCGCATATCGGATTTGTCTTCCATCCCCACGAGGTTGAGATCTACGTCCGGTATGGCTTCGTATATTTTTTTGTAAAAGTCAGCTTTTTCTCTGTCCGGCATGTCGGGCATAATACCAATCGTGAGCGGAAGCCGTTCCCGTTTTCCCTGAAAAAGGTTTCCGATTTTGTCAAGGTCGGCCAAAAGGCCCAAAGCCTTTGGGTAAAGCATATCCGCCTCCGGCGTAGGATCGGTACCGCGTTTGTGGCGAAGAAAAAGGGTTTTGCCCACTATATCTTCCAATTGTTTGATGCCGTTGGTGATGGAAGGTTGGGAGACGAAGCACCTTTGCGCGGCGCGCGAAATATTTTTTTCTTCGTATACGGTCACGAAAAACCTTAAGAGTCTAGGATCCATTATCTATAAGTCTGGCTGATGATAAGCATCAATTTTTAATATTTTACTGGCGCTGCCTATACGCTTACCTTTGTGTTGTCGCTGTTCCGGAATAAGGACCAAAACAAATTACCTTGATTGGAAGACAAAAGGTAAATTTCCGGGTTCAGTATTAGGCTTGAAGATACTCAATTAACATTATTATGGCTAATAACGAAAAACCATTGGTAATTATCACCGGAGCTAGCTCTGGTATTGGAATGGCAACCGCCAAGTTGTTTTCGGACAACGGATACCCCCTTCTTTTGTTGGCCAGAAGAAAGGGACATATGGAGGAACTCAACCTTCCCAATACGATTTGCGCTGAAGTGGACGTAACCGATGCCGATAGCTTGGTGAAAGCCATCGCTAAAGCGGAGGAGCAATATGGCCCGGCTGACCTGTTGGTAAACAACGCCGGCGTAATGCTTTTGGGAGAGGTTCACAAACAAGATCCGGCCGAATGGCAAAAGATGTTTGACGTGAACGTAATGGGCTTGCTCAACGGAGTGAAGGCCGTTATCGGCGGAATGGTACAGCGCAACACCGGTACTATCGTAAACATCAGCTCTATTGCTGGAAAGAAAAGTTTCCCGAACCATGCGGCTTATTGCGGAACCAAGTTCGCTGTGCATGGTATGACTGAGTGCATCCGTGAAGAAGTGGCGGACAAAAACGTACGTCTTACCACTGTGGCTCCTGGCGCTGTAGAGACTGAGCTTCTTGGCCATACCACAGATAAAGGAATCGTGGAAGGATACGAGGATTGGAAAAAGCAGATTGGCGGAGCCATGCATACCGACGACGTAGCCAGAGCGATCTGGTTCGCTTATAGTCAGCCACAAAACGTTTGCATCCGCGAGATTGCGATGGCCGCCACCGGGCAAAGCGCATAATCTTAACGGTACAGAGAATATTATCTCGGTTTGAAGATTTGGCTAAGTTGTTAGCGACTAGTTTTGCTTACGGCCCTTAGTAGTCCCAACGTTTTGATGTTCTTTTCCAAATACTGAAATAAGTTGAGGAATCCCCTTCCTGACGTAAAATCGTCGGAAGGGGATTTTGTATATGGTGCAGGGTATTGTTTTGTTTTCTTGCAAATACACAAGAGCAAAATTGCCGATATAAACCACTAGGTATTAAAAAGGGCTAAGTTTTGGTTAACGAAAGAGGTTAGTTATAGTCTAGCTAAGGGTATTTTCTGTTTTTGTGTTAAAAAGTGTTCGAGAGGATATTTTTATGACTAAATTTATTGTTTCAATGTCTTTACGACGTAGATTCTTAATGAATTTGATATGAGAATTTTACTGATAATACTCCTTTTGGAAATCCCGCTCGTTTTTGGTTCCGCTTCGGAAAGCAGGGCAAACGATAAGGTTTCTTATTCAGCGCACCTTCCGGCAAGTGCTCAGGAAAGAGATAGAATCCAGACTTATCGTAACGGGGAAATTGAGATACGCGGCAAGAGCGTGGTGTTTATTTACAAAGACAGAATCATCGATGAAGAGGATATTCCAGTACAGCAAAGCGACTATTATCCTGTTCGTTTCTATCTTTTGGATATGGGAGAAATTAACGGGATAGATTATGTTTTTCTCGTGGAAGACAGCCATGAGGTAAGGGATTCGTTTCCGGAAGAGAATGACGCAACCCTAATCAAACTGGTAAAAGAGTACAGGGCGAAAAGTATATAATTTTTAAAATGCGGAAAACGCATTTCGGGAAGATTAGGTCGTGTCCAAAGATAATGTAATGGGAGAGGACAAATGCGAAAGGAATCCAATTCATGAAAAAAGGGGCGAAGTGCCTTATATATATAGGAAGAGGTTCTTCTCATTATTGAAAAGTATTGCTGCGGGTATATTTGTCAACTTCCTGTTTGTATCGGTTAAAATCACCTCGTTATATGAAGTAGGATTATTCGAGACCTATAACTTGGATAGCTGGTGGCTTACGCGATATCTATTTGTATCCGGTGCTTCTATTGGCTTTATTCTTGGAATTTTTATTTGGGCGTCACACTTTTTGGTCCGTAAAAACCGGCGTTTAAATAATTTGAGCTATTCGGCCAAAATTCTCATTAATTTGGCGGGCGTTTTGGTTCTTCTGATCCTAATCCGGTTATTAGAGTTTCATTTTTTCTTTTCGTTTATGCAAGAGTTCGAAGGCCAAGCCTTCTCTTCTGACGAATTGGTCATGATGTTCCGCAGTCATAATTCCCTATGGGCTTATAGCGTCTATATCATTTATATTCTCGTATTGTCTACCCTTATTGGAATGACCTATCAGCTTAAAGATCTTTTGGGTCCCGAGATGTTTAGGCAAATTACGATGGGAGAATACAGCACGCCGAAAGAGGAAAAACGGATTTTTATGTTTCTCGATCTGAAAGGATCAACAGCGCATGCCGAACGCTTGGGGCATGTACGCTACAGTAATTTGATTAGGGACTGCTTTAATCAAATGACTGATTGTATTGTCGCCCATAAAGCCGAAGTTTATCAGTATGTCGGTGACGAGATAGTATTGACTTGGCCCTTTGCGAACGGTATTCAGAATTCAAATTGCATAGAAATATTTTCTTCCATTAAAAAGGTCTTTGCCACTAATAAAGAATATTACCAAAACCGTTACGGTTGTGTACCTGAATTTAAGGGAGGGGTAAGCGGAGGCTTGGTAACAGGGGTTGAAGTTGGTTTGGTAAAAAGGGAACTTGCGTTCCATGGGGATGTGTTGAATATCGGATCGCGGCTTGAGGCTCTTTGCAAAGAGCTGGATAAGGAACTGTTGGTTTCTACTGACCTTGTGTGTTTTCTCGGAAAGGACGGTTTTTGTTCTATGGGAACATTTGAATTAAAAGGTAAGTCAGTTAGACAAGAAGTCTTCGCTCTGGCATAGATTCGTATCTTCCATAAGGTGTTGTTGTTGTTGATATTTCAATAAATAATTGTTTTTAATTTATTGATTGTAATATCCTTTATTTTTAATTATAAGTATTAGTGTTTCATTTTTGTCTTAATTAATTATTTAATTGATATTACATATTGCAAAGACAATCTCATTGTAGAATGTTTTTAATACTTACTTGCTTATATTCTTTAATTTCACAGCGCTTTGGTGCAAGTATGCGTCTAGAGAAAGTGTTTTCTTGATCTTTTTGCGAATGACCGGATTTTCGGTGATTGTATTAAGTCTGTTAAATATTTGGAAAACAGATATGAAGAAGATTTTTCCGATTTTATTATTCCTGTTAATTCCGATGTTCTCTTTTTCACAAAAAGGGGCATTATTGGATGTGTCTTTTAAGGATGCTCCGATCGAGGATTTTTTCAAGGAATTGGAATCTAAAACCCGTTACAAATTTTTCTATTTGCCGGAATGGGTTCAGGGTAAAAAAGTTACCTACAGCAAAAGGAACGTTAGCGTAAAAACTGTGTTATCGGACGTGTTAATGCCGATGAGACTTTCTTTTCGTTTTTATAAGGATTATGCCGTGATCGTTGCGCCAGGTCAGGTTATAGGTTATATCCCGAAGCTGGAAGACTTTGTGGTTGAGGTGGATACTCTGAGCCAGAAAGGCATTGCGCTTGACAAAAGGGCACAAAGAAGAAAGCGCCGAGACTTAGTGACCATAGGAAAAGTTCCGAAGGATGGGCCAATCAAAAGAAAGGTTAAAGTTTCAGGTTCCGTTTTCGACGATGGAACCCGGGAGTCTTTACCGGGAGCGACAATACAAGTGCAAGGACTAAAAGTAGCCACGGTTACTGATATAAACGGAACGTTTTCGTTTGATCTTATGCCAGGCAGGTACAGGTTTATCCTGAATATGATGGGATATAGCGAGTCGGAACTAACCGTTATCGTTAACAACCAAGGAGAAGCCTCTTTTCCGATGAGACAGGAGACGATGAGCTTGGATGAAGTTGTGGTAACCGGAGACCGACCCGAGGAAAATTTAAAGAGCGCAAAAGTTGGTGTAGCGAAAATAAGTTCGAAGACGATTAAAGAATTACCCGTTTTTATGGGTGAGGCTGATATCGTTAATGTTGTAATGTCCTTGCCAGGCGTCACCTCGGTAGGTGAGGGTGCGTCGGGAATTAATGTTAGGGGCGGAGAGTCAGACCAAAACCTGATGATGCAGGATAATGCGTTTATACTGAACCCGTCGCATGTTTTTGGCTTTTTCTCGGTATTTAACCCGGATTTGATTTCGGACGTAACTTTATTCAAAGGAATGATTCCGGCACGATATGGCGGCCGTGCCTCATCGGTATTAGATGTAAAGCTATCTGATGGCGAAAAGGCGAAAATGGAAGGAGTAGGCGGGTTGGGATTGACTACCGCCAGATTAGCTTTGAAAGGTCCTTTGGTTAAAGATAAACTGTATGTGGTAACGGGTGTAAGGGCTTCGTATTCAGATTATTTGTTGCGATGGTCAAAAGAGCCTTCGGTGAATGACAGTAAAGCTGGGTTTTATGATTTTAACTTAAAGCTGAATTACGTTATTTCCGATAAAAGTCGTTTGCAATTCGCAGGATATAGAAGTATGGATTATTTTAATCTGGGCGGTACTGCGGATTATGAATGGACAACAGACAGCTGGGGACTAACTTGGAAAAAGATTTTCAATCCTGACCATTCTCTGAATTTGTCATACAGTTATAACCGTTATCGTAGTGGAATTATAGATTATGAGGATATTAAAAGCTATAACTACGAAACGGGGATTGATTTCATGAAATTCAAATCAGCGTTTTTTCTCAATAAAGGAAAACACGAAATAGATTATGGAATAGAGGGAGTCTTATACGATTTTCAGCCATCGACAATTGAATCTGCCGGAGAGACAGATTTAGTGGCTGCCCGTGAAACATTTAGGCGAAGGTCTGCCGAATTCGGAGCTTATGTCCATGATGAGTTTTCATTGACAGACCAATTAAGCATCTCTGCGGGCGTACGTTATACCTCATATATGTTTCTTGGTGGACCTCCTGAGATGAGAAATTATGTTGCGGGAGAAACAAAATCCGACGCAAGCGTAGAGAGCGTCGAACCTATCGATGATTTTAAAATAGATAAAGAATATAACTTTTTAGAACCGAGAATAGCTTTGAACTATCAATTAGGAGCTTATTCTTCTGTAAAGGTAGGTTATAACAGAATTACGCAGAATATACACCAAGTCTCGAATACCGCAACGCCAACGCCGGTGGCCATTTGGACTCCAAGTGACAGGTATATCGCCCCGCAAAAAGCGGATAGTTATACGATGGGGTATTTTAGAAATTTTGCTGAGAATATGTGGGAAACATCGGCGGAAGTTTTCTACAAGCAAATAGATGACTATCTGGATTATAAGGATTTCGCCGAATTGACGATGAATGATAATTTGGAAACGGAGCTTATCGCTGGTGAGGCCAAAGCCTACGGAATAGAGTTAATGGTAAAAAAGAATAGGGGCAGGTTGACTGGGCAGGCGAGTTATACGTTCTCGAGGACATTTAAGAAAGCCGATGGAGATTATGCCGAGGAAGTGATAAACGATGGGGACTGGTACCCTGCCAATTTCGATAAACCTCACGACTTCAAGTTAATGGTCAATTATAAGAATACTCACCGGTCAAATTTGTCAGTAAGTTTCACGTACAGTACAGGGCGTCCGGTAAGTTACCCAGTTGGTCGTTATGAAACGTTTAACAAGCAACAGGTTCCGTTGTATGAGAGTAGGAATAAATTCCGTATCCCTGATTATCATAGATTGGATTTCTCATATACTATTAAGACCAATCATAGGCTTAATAAGAGGTGGGAAGGAAGCTGGACATTTGCGGTTTATAATGTTTACGGTAGAAAGAATGCGTTTTCAATCTATTTCAAAGATGAGAATGACGCACCACCTCAGGCGTATAAGCTTAGTGTGTTAGGAACGATATTCCCTTCCATTACCTATAACTTCAGATTTTAAGGGATCTATTTTTTGAAAAATGCGCTTGATTATGTCTAAAAATATCGGGTTTAGAATAAGTATCCACATTGCGTTTTTGATGTCAATGATATCTTCTTGCGTTGAGAAATTTGATGTGGATCTAGGAGAGTCGGAACCCCGTCTAGTAGTTAACGGGATTATATCGGATCAGCCTGGGGAGACGTATGTTTCCTTGTTAAACACACAACCGTATGTAACGGGAGACTACTATGTGCCACCTATTCCTGTAGAGGGTGCCACTGTTCGGGTATTAGATACTGGAGGGGATGTTGAATTTGAGCTGTTTGATGTAAGTGGCAGAGGTAAATATGTGGGAATTACAGATGAAATAAAGGGTAATTCAGGGGTTGGGTATGTGTTAGAGGTTATTCTGAAAAATGGGGAGACTTATAGATCAGACTTAGTTACTATTCCAGAAAAAGTACCAACATTAGATAATGTCGATGCTGAACTTAAGGAATATAAGGAATATAATGAGCGAATAAGCGATTTTTCTATAGTATACAAGGTCGACTTATTGGTCGATTTCAGTTCGAAAGAAAGGGTGTATTTGCAGTGGGATGTTGAAGGAACAACAGAAATATACTCATTAGAGAACCCAGATGCACCATATCCAGAAAGTACGCCTATTTGCTATATCAGAAGGGATCCATCGGGAGAAAAACAATTTCTTGCAAAGAGCTCGGCAGCTTCCGAAAAATCAGTTCGTATTCCTGCAATTAAAAATATTAGATATAGTTCCGATTTTAGGTGGGGGTATGGCTTTAAAGTTAAACAATATTCAATAGAGGCAGGTGCCTATGAATATTTGCGAAAAACGAAGTTATTAATGGAATCTTCAGGTTCCCTTTTTGATCCTTTTCCTTCTAGTATTACAGGTAATATTTATTCTATCGTAGGAGAAGAAAAAAGGCGAACGCTTGGGTATTTTATAGCACGGAAAGGTGGAGCTGTTAATTATCTTGTCACAAATGCAAATAAATTAGGTAAGAGAATAACAACGAGTTGTGAGGACTTAATAATAGCAAGGGAGATTCAAAAAACAGAAGGAGGCGGAGGCCCTCCTATCGAAATACCCCCATCTTGTTTTGATTGTCTTAGATTTGATGGAGCTACGACTAAAAGACCTGATTACTGGTACTGACCTTCAATTATTTAAAGAGATAAATAAATGATATGCTAGCTTATATAAGGATATTTGTGTTTTTTTTAGTGTACATTTTGACACTAGGCAATGTCTTAGCCTTTGAAAGGGTCGAAGTTCTGCTTGATCGGTCTATCATAACGTCTGGAGAATCTCTTCATGGTGATGCATATGTATTAGGTAGTAACCATCAACTTCAATATGGATTTAATAGTGTCTATGTTGATTTGGTTAATAGGGACGGACAATCAGTATATGGGGGCGTTTTTCCATCAAAAAACGGGTTTTGCCCGTTTTCTATAAAGGTAAGCCATAAATGGTCTGAAGGAGAATATAACGTAAGAGCTTATACTTTGGGATCAATAAAGCGATTCCCTGATAACTATAGCCAATATGGAATAATAATCAGAAACGGCTTAAAGACTCCTGACACTCGACCAAAGTTCTTAATGCAATCGTCTGAAATAGATGCTCTGGGTGGTGAAGCGCAAGTTAGATTTGATAAACAAGTCTATGCAAGGCGAGATCAAGTGGAAGTTGCAATATCACTTAAAAGTTCAGCGGGTAAACCTCTCGATGGAAAATTTACCGTTTCAGTGGTAGAAAGTGGAATCTTACCAGAGTTCAATAAAGAAAGTCGTGTTCTTAATAATGAACATAAGACTGTGGGTGTTGAGAATAAAAAAGAGAAGAACGGAAATACAATAAACGTATCAGGGCTTGCAACTGACCCTAATGGTAAGCCTCTACGACTTTTCTTTATCACCTTTTTTGATCCGATGGGAAAGTTGAAAAATGTCTATGTAAGAACTAATGAGAATGGGCAGTTTAGCTTAGATTTGCCACCTTTTTACGGGGAGAGGGTATTCTATGCTCATGCGTGGCAAGCCAATACTTTAGTCGAACCAATTATACATTTTAATAAGCCGAATCTGGCTCCCCAACCGTTTAAAACCCCTAACATCAGCAGAAAAACTGTTGAGGCCTATGCGTATGATAGCTTTAGAAGGAATAAGTTTGAAAGAGTCTTTGGGGTAAACGAGGTAGATACCACACATTTTTCCGAGACAAGAATTCTCGAAGTTCCGGACCGGTATTATCGAATGAGTGATTATGTGAAGCTTTACAATGTACGAGATGTATTCCGAGAAATTATAGCCCCTACAATCGTTAGGAAAAAGAAGAAAAAGCCAATAATCAAAATGTTGTTGTTGAAGGGTGAAGGCAAGTATATAGTCGAACCAATTTTTATGATTAATGGCGTTCTGACTCTTCGCTCAGAGGATGTATTATCTGTTCCCTTGAAGGATTTGAGATCAGTAAGGATCTATAATCAGGCGGAGACCATTAATAAGATAAACGTCTTTTTTGCCCAACGAGGATTTGTTGTATTAGAGACAAAAGAAAACTATAGACAGCAGGCAGGACATAATAAAATAGTCATTAAAGGATTCTCAGAGACGGCGAAGGAAGAGTTTCCAAACTATTCAGAAGGAAGTAACGACAATGGAAATACCGTTCCGGATTTTAGGCCTGTGTTATATCGTGAATCTGGACTTACATTGAAGAATGGTTCCGCAAAAATTCGTTTTTCTACTTCGGATGATCTAGGTTATTATACAGTCAAAGTTAGTGGTTTTAACAGTGTTGACGGAAAGTTTTTTGAAGTTAGGAAGAGTTTTAGAATAGAGGATTCGGTCACGGCCGAAGCAAAAGGTACGCTTTGAAAAAATAGAGGGTAGAAACGGCTGAAAGGTTAACCATTATAAGCTAATTAATCATTAAGAACGCTAGTCTACTTTTAGGGGGCTTCTTCTTTTAAAATATGCTGAATTATGGTTAAGAGTATTTGGTTCCGGATAGGCTTGCCTCTTGTTCTATCCTTAGCGTCTTCTTGTATTGAGAAATTTGATACAAATTTTGATGAAAGAACTCCACGTGTAGTTATAAATGGAATTATCTCTGATCAGCCAGGAGAAACCTTTGTATCCCTATTTTATACACGTGATTATGTGACTGGGTATGCAGAACCTTTTATTTCTATAGATGGAGCAGTGGTTAAAGTACTTGACTCAGGCGGGGACACTGAGTTTGAACTTTTTTATGAAAAGGACAAATATGTGCCAATTCACGATGGTGATAAAGGTATTGCGGGAGGGAGTTATATTCTTGAAGTTATCTTAGAAAACGGAGACGTATATCAATCAGAAATTGTTACTATCCCAGAATATCTCCCGAACATAGATAAATTGGAACCTGAGTTGACAAAGCATTTAGAATATAATGAGAGGAATGACAATTTTATAATTGTTAATAAAGTTAATTTAAATGTCGACTTTACATCAGGCAAGAGGGGTTATTTACAATGGGAGGTGGAAGGTGTTGTTGAAATTTTATCTCTAAATGATCCCAGAGGATTTACGACTGGCCCAACGTGTTATTTGAAACAAGGCATAACGGGAAAGAAACATTTTTTTGCAAAGAATCCTTCGGAACCAATGGTATCAAAAAAGGTTAGCGCTGTAACCGACATTCCATTTAATTCAGATTTTAGGTGGGGATATGGATTCACTCTGAAACAGTACGCAATAGAACCTGAAGCATATGAATACCTTCGAAAAACAAAACTTTTGATGGAATCATCCGGTTCCTTATTTGATCCATTTCCGGCACCAATAGAAGGAAATGTCAGAAAATTAGATGATCCTGACAAATGGGTTTTGGGTTACATCATAGCCAGAAAGGGCGGAAAAGTTGCGCATTTGGTCACAAATGCAAGCAGGCTGGGAAAATCAATGAAAACTGGATGTGAACAGGCTGTTGAGGACATACTTAGTGGGAACGCACCTGATCGTAATATTCCTTCGTATTGTTTTAACTGTTTAGAGATAGAAGGAACCACAACAGAAAAACCAGATTATTGGTATTAATTTCATTATTCTTGAATATACTGATAAAGAATCGATATCTAAATCGGTTATTTCCTACGAAACTAAATCTTGATAAGGAACGGGGTAAGGCTCATTGTAAAGCGTTTCATAACTTGCGTTAAAGCGTTGGTAAACGCTATGCGCCGCGCTGTGGCCTCCTTTACGAACCAGTACGTTCAATTTTATCCTTAATGCGCTGTCTTCCAAACTATCCAGATTAAAAATAGCATCAGCAATATCAGATAATTTATCCATGTCTTTTTTGAAATCCAGTTTTACAGCATAATCGGTGAGCCACCGTATTAGGTCGCTGATAACGAAGTTTTTCGTATCGTTTAGACACTCAAATTTGGCGGAAGGTAGTAAGGGCTGTTTTGATAATAATAAAGCCGTTTCGTAGTTCTTTGTATCTTTATTTTTCTGTCGATCAATTTTTTCTTTAATATAAAGCAGTTTTGAAAAATCGCAATTCAGTGAATCATCCGTGATAACTATCCACTGATTATTTTTGAACTGAATCTCAACGCCTTCTATTTCTTCCAAGATACTCCGGATACGTTTAATACTTATCGATCGTGTATTCTTGGCTTTCTTATCGTCGGATTCAGGCCAAATTGTACTTGTCAATTCTGATGACCCTATTCCCTTGCCTTTAGTGTATGGGTACAAAAACATTAACAAGAAAATCTGACGAAGTTTAGGTGTCATCTTTTCCGTAATTTCAAAGCCATCCCGATTATACATTTCGAATTTCCCGAAAAGTCGAATCGTATTTCTTTTTTCGGTTGTAATAGGGACTTGTATCTCTTTGGAATTAGTTTTTTCGGAGATAGTCTCAGCCTGTTCTTCTTTGTTGGTTTTCTGCTGTTGGCTTATCCCTTTCTTCTTTAAGAATCTAGATATATAAAATCCTGTAACGATCGCTACCAATAAAGCGACTCCTATAATCGTGAGTAGTGCCCATGGTAAACTAGCTTCGGAAGCTTTAGGATTTTCCTTTATCGTCGTAACTATTGACGGAATTCGTAAAGAATATATTTCGATATTGGAACTTTCGTTTCCGTTTTCACTTCTGGTAACGGCCAGAAATTCGTTATTATAAGTATTAAAGAAAAGATCAGCGCTGGAACGAGTATCGATAAAGTTATAAGGAATCCCTTCACTAATTATTTCGAAATTAGGTTCATTTACCGAAAATCGATACAATTTTAGTTCGCTATTCTGCTTGAACTGTGGGTAACCTAGAACGTAAAAATACTCATGGTTTTTATCGACCAACAATGAATGGGCTGGTACGAAATGTTGCCCAATCTTGTTATCGGGAATTGTCCATAACCGTTTTATAGTCTGTTTTCCCAAGTCAATCTCATAAAGATCGTATAGATTCTTGGCCCCTAATGCTTGCTTTCCGGATTTATTTCCGATTCCTCCGAATACCAAATATTTCCCATTACCGATATAACCAGATGCGCTAAGGCTCCTCGGAGAAAGCGTATCTCCGGAGACAGGCACATTGATCCATTTTTTTCTTTCTGAATCAAATCGCAAAAGATCGTTTTTGTATTCGAAATAGCCGTATCCGGTAAAGGTATAAAATTGACTACTTGCAGAATCGGGCATCTGCAGATGATGCCAATAGTTAAGCTTTAGCCCAGAGTCGGCGTGCCATTTAGGAAGCCATTCTTTTTTTTGTTTGGAGAAATGATAGGGCTTTCCGTGGCGCAGGTCATACGCAATCAATGAGTCTTTCCAAATATCAAAATACGCCTGAATATGATTCTGTGAAACCGGAAAGTCGTTGGAATACCGCTGTATTGACCATTCTTTTTTATCACTATCAAAATATGAGAGCTTATCCGTTTCGACAACCATTAATCTATGGCGTTTGGCGTCAAACGCGATACCTGGAATAGGTTCAGCCTCTCTGCTTCCGATTTTCTCCCAAACTTTGTGATAGGGGCTCAACCATTCCGGAAATTCGACAGTAGCCACTTGTTTGCTACCTTTTTCAGGAATTGTGTTGCCGCTTTGAATATTCAAAGGCCAAACAAATTCTTGATCACCCAAATCGGCGGTAAGACTAAGGTTACGAATCGAAACCCCAGCCACATCTGTAATCGGAGAGTCCGGTATCCGCCCAAAATATATTCTTACTTCTTGTTTGGGAATAAAAGCCAAACGCCTTTCTGTGAATTCACGGCCGTTGACGTTAACAGTAATTTTGTGCCGTGAGGCATCGAATGTCATCTCTACCGGAATCCAGTGATTTCTCCGAGTGTCTTGATTCGATAGCGGAATATTTATATTTGTCTCATTGCCGTCCACAATCAGTTGCAGACTGGATTGCCCTCCGTGTATTGCCGGAATAAACACGAAGTCATAAGTCTTTTGCTTGTTACCGATTATTCTGGTAATGTATCCAAAGTGACCGTCCCAAAGGCTTAGCTCGAACCTAATACTCATCTCTTCTTCTACATAAAGAGGCGATTTAGGAAACAGGCTCAGCGATGTCCTTTTTTCCGCAGGATGTTGATAGCCGCGGAAGCGTAAACCTCCGGCGTTCTCCTTTGGACGCTCGATGCCTGCCGACATGGCGAAGAACGATATCAAACACAGCAAGATGCTTACACTAAGCTTTTTGAGCATAAACGACAATTTTTGAGGACATAGGGTCAAAAATGACGAATCATTATGATTTAGAATACAATGATAATATCTTTTTCGCAAGCCCAAGCCTACTTTTAGAGCGTTTTCTGGCTCCAAAAAGAGCCATTTTTCGAGATAACGACAGGAATTGATTTTCGATATTAATATTGGCGGATAAATGTTTCTATTTAAGAGAATTCCAAGACTAACCTGCTTTTTGGTCGCATGCTTTTTTTCGCAGGTCGCACGTCCCCAAGCCAAAAAAAACGCGCCTAACATCATCCTGATTTTAGCGGACGATATGGGGTATTCGGACCTGTCTTGTTATGGCGGGGAAATACCTACGCCCAACATAGACAGACTGGCGGAAGAGGGAGTCCAGTACACCAGATTTTATAACGGGGCACGTTGTTGTCCTTCCAGGGCGTCCATCCTTACGGGGGTGTATCCCCACCAGGCTGGGATGGGGCTGATGACTTACGGAGGCCCAAAGAAAAACGGCGCTTATGACGGTAGGTTAAATACAAGTTGCGTAACATTGGCCGAAGCCCTAAAAGTAGCGGGATATTATACTATGTGTTCGGGAAAGTGGCATGTGGGAGACGAGCCCGGACACTGGCCCACCGACCGGGGATTTGACAATTATTTCGGCTTAGTGAACGGTGCTTCGAACTACTTTAACCTTGAAAAAGCCAAATCGGAAAAGGCGAAAAAGCACACGCTAATGTTGCGGGACGCCAACCATTATTTCCCGCCCAAGGATGGTTTTTATATGACCGATGCTATTACCGAGAACGCCGTTGAGATGATTAGTAAAAGGAAAGGTTCCGAACAGCCTTTTTTTATGTATCTGGCGTATACGGCGCCACACTGGCCTTTGCACGCAAAGCCTGAAGATATAGCCAAGTTCAAGGGGAAATACTCCAAGGGTTGGGATAAACTACGACAAGAAAGATACGGCCGGATGGTGAAAAAGGGGTTGGTAGATAAAAATTGGAAGCTGCCCGAAAAGCCCTCCAGTATTCCCGATTGGGAAAGTCTTTCGCCTCGGCAAAAGGCTGAAATGGAATTGAAAATGGAAATCTATGCGGCACAGGTTTATTCTCTTGACAAAGGAATCGGTCAAGTATTGGACCTTTTGGATAAAAACGGGATGTCAGACAACACGCTCGTTGTTTTTCTTTCTGATAACGGGGCTTGCGCCGAAGGAGGAGTTATGGGCTTCGATAGCTTTAAGAATGGGGTACCTCCCGGTGGCGAAAATTCGTTTATGAGTTATGGGGAGGCATGGGCTTGGATGGGAAATACACCTTTCCGTCTATACAAGAAGAACATTCACGAAGGCGGAATCGCTACTCCGATGCTGGCCAGATGGCCAAAAGGCATTCGGAAGGCAGACCGTATTGAACGGCGATACGTTGGTCATATTGTTGATTTTATGCCTACTTTTTTGGAATTGGCTGGCGGAAATTATCCTGAAACATACAAAGGACATGACATTATTCCGATGGCTGGAAAGAGCTTATCAAGAACCTTCAGGAGAGCGAAGTCTGAAAGAGGAGAGGTGCTGTGCTGGGAGCATTTGGGGAACAAAGGGATACGCTCTGGCAAATGGAAATTAGTGAAAGTGAAGAAGGGAAAGTGGGAATTCTTTGATATGGATAAGGATGGAACGGAAACAGTAAACTTGATGGACAAATATCCCTCAATCGTTTCTGAACTGAAAGATAAATGGACAGTTTGGGCAGAAGAAGTAGGAGTTTAATACAATTAAAAAATATTATCATGAATAAATTAATGTGCCTAATTTTTTTCTTCGCCTTACTAAATATTGAAAACGCTTTTACCCAAAAGCTTTCGATTGAGGAAGTAGATGGAGGAATTCGTATCTCGGAAGGTAATGTTCCTGTATTGGTCTATAAAACCCGTGAAAGTAGCCCAAAGGCTGAAACAGGTCCCTTTGCGTTTTACGTTCATCCGCTGTATGATTTGGATGGAAATATTCTGACAGAAGAATTCCCAAAGGATCATATTCACCATAGAGGAGTTTTCTGGGCTTGGCATCAGGTGTTTTTGGGGAATAAAAACCTTGGGGATGATTGGCTGGGGCAGGATATTCGGAAGAGTTCCGTTAAGTTGAGGTCAAAAGCGAATAAGCGGATGGCTCGCATAGTGTCAGTGGTTAATTGGAAATCGGACAAACTGGAGGACGGACAACCATTTATGCGGGAAAAGACTACTGTAACGGCTCATGTTGCCGGAAAAGGATATCGTTTTGTGGACTTTGAAATTGAGCTGAGTGCTTTGAGTGACAGTTTGTATTTGGGAGGTGATAAAAGCGACAAAGGGTACGGCGGTTTTTCCACCCGAGTCAAAATGCCTGAAGATATTCGGTTCTCTGGAAAACAAGGATTGGTGGAGCCGAAGAGAACAGCAGTAGAGGCTGGCGACTGGTTATCGGTCGAGGCCAGTTTTAACGGAAAACCTTCGGGGCTGGCGATTATTAGTCATCAGGACAATCCCGGAAACCCTCAGCCTTGGATATTGAGAAAGAAAAACAGCATGCAAAATGTAGTGTGGCCAGGTAAAGACAAGGTTTTTATCCCAAAAGGAAAATCGGTGAAGTTGAAATATCGTTTAGTAATTTATGAGGGAGATTTGCCAAGTGAGGTTTTAACCGAAAGGTTCCTGTAAAAATTCCGTTTCAATCTGAAAAAATAGGAACACAGGTATTAAAAATGGAAAAGGCCGCTGACGTTTCAGACGGCCTTTTCGAACTGCACCTTAACTAAAAATGATATCTTCTGAAAGCCTCGATCGCTTCGTACTCAGGAAGTCCGAGCTCGTTGTAAGCTTTCGCTGTGTTGCGGTTTCTTTCTTCAGCTCTTTGCCAGAATTCGCGGTCGTCTTCGCCTTGGAAAACTACGCCGTCTTTCTGTGACTGGTGGAAGAAAATCGCTTGTCTTTTCTTATAAAGTTCGTCCGGGCTAATCGGCACGGCCATCTCGATTTCGTGGATGTCCCATTCATGCCAAGCTCCTCTGTAGAGCCATACCCAGCAATCGTTCATGAATTCCTCGCTCTTGATTTGCTCGATCGCTTCGAAAATGGCGTCGAGACAAACCTTGTGAGTTCCGTGCGGATCGGCCAAGTCGCCGGCGCAGTAGATTTGGTGAGGTTTCACTTCTTTGATCAAATCGGCCACGATCTTAACGTCGGCCGGTCCGATAGGGTCTTTCTTCACTCGGCCAGTCTCGTAGAACGGAAGGTCGAGGTGGTGGATGTTTTCGTCTTTCAGACCGCAGTAACGCGATGCCGCCTTGGCTTCACCTCTACGGATAAGTCCTTTGATAAGGCGTACTCTTTCCGTATCGATTTCTTCGCCGGCTTGCGCTTTTGCGTTGAGGTCTTTTCTGATTTGGTCGAAAAGCTCGGTAGCTCCGCTGTCCGATGAACCTGAAGCTTTGAAGTAATCGCTAACGAAGTCGGCGAAACGCAGAGCGTCGTGGTCGTTTACGGCGATGTTGCCCGAAGTTTGGTAAGCCACGTGAACTTCGTGTCCTTGTTCTACAAGGCGCTGGAAAGTGCCACCCATAGAGATCACGTCGTCGTCCGGGTGTGGGCTGAATACGATTACCCGCTTACGCTCCGGTGTGGCGCGCTCTGGGCGGTTGCTGTCGTCGGCGTTTGGTTTTCCGCCCGGCCAGCCAGTGATAGTACGCTGAAGGGCGTTGAACATACGGATGTTGATGCTGTACGAAGAACCTTCTTCGGCCAACAAAGTGGACATTCCGTTGTCGTTATAGTCGCGGTCGGTAAGTTTGAGGATTGGGCGTCCTACGTGCTCGCAGAGCCAAACCACCGCTTTTCTTTTCATATCCTCAGTCCACTCGCAGTCGCCCACAACCCATGGAGTTCTGAATCTCTTGAGTTCGGCGGAAGCGCTAGGATCGAGTACGAAAGTAGTGTTTTCGTGTTTTTGGAGGAAAGTGGCCGGTACCGAAGAGCTGATTTCTCCCTCTACAGTTTCCTTAACGATAGGCGATTTTCCTTGTCCCCAAGCCATCAGTACGATGCGCTTGGCCTTCAGGATGGTGCCTACGCCCATAGTGACCGCTTTACGCGGAACGTTGTCGATTCCGCCAAAGTCTTTAGCCGCGTCCACACGGGTGATGTGGTCGAGGGTGATGAGCCTTGTGCGAGAGTTAACCGCGGAACCCGGCTCGTTGAAACCGATGTGTCCCGTACGTCCGATTCCTAGAAGCTGGAAGTCGAGTCCGCCGGCGGCTTCGATTTTGTCTTCGTAACGCAAACCGTAAGCGCGGATTTCCTCTACAGGCAAAGTGCCGTCAGGAATGTTCACGTTCTCAGGCTTGATGTCAACATGGTTGAACAGGTGGTCATGCATAAAGAACCAGTAGCTTTGCGCTGCCTCCTTGTCCATCGGATAATACTCGTCAAGGTTGAAGGTGATCACGTTAGCGAAGCTAAGGCCTTCGTTCTTGTGCATACGAACCAGCTCGTCATAGACCTTTACGGGCGATGATCCCGTGGCCAAACCAAGCACGCAGTTTTCGCCTTTCGCCTGTTTCTCGCGGATCAGGTCAGCGATTTCTTGGGCGATAGCCAGCGAGCCTTCCGCTGAGTCCTTTACTACTACGGAATGAACCTTTTCGTAGCGTGTTTCCTCAGAAAATCCGCAGTTGCGGAAACTAATGTCCGGAACATTGCGATTCGCAACAGAATTATCCATATATTAAGACGTTTTTTAGAAAAACAAATTCCCTAGATTGATGATTCCCTTTAAAAGTCCGCCCCCCCAGGCGGACTTTTTATGTTTTTTAAGCTAGCTTTTAGGCCGCTTCAGTTTCTTCCTTAAGCTCAGGGTGGCTCTTTACTTTATGGCCGAGGATGGCATAGTAGAAGAGGTATCCGTAAGCGAGAATAAGTACTCCGTATGACATGTGAACGCCAACGATATCGGCTGCTGCGCCCTGGATCATCGGGAAGATAGCTCCACCGAAGATACCCATGATCATGTAGCTTGAAGCCTTGTTTGTCAATGGACCCATTTTGGCGATTCCCAATGGGAAGATAGCGCCCCACATTACAGAGTTGAACAATCCGATAAGTACGAAAGCGATAACTGTCAAGTCTCCGCTGATACCCATAAGGCCGATGGCCAACAATACCAAAGCAGGACCCGCTGTCCAGATAAGGCCTTGGTGTGTTTTGATCTTCTGCATGATGAAGATACCGGCAAAACGTCCAACTAAGAGCATTCCCCAATAAGTACCTACCAAGTCAGACTGCTTGATGAATTTCGTAAGGAAAGTCATATCCTGAGTTTCGGCGAGTTTCACCAAATATTGGGCGATACTAACCTCGGCACCCACGTAGAAGAAAATGGCCAACACGCCCATCCACATATGCGAGTATTTCAGCGGGCTTTCCTGTTGCTCGTTGCTGTCGTCGCTTGAGCTGATGGAAGCGATTTCAGGCAACTGAACGAACTTGTAGATAACCGCTACAAAAACGGTGAAAATAATCAGCCCGATGTACGGAGACTGGATAGACTGTACCATAGTGATCAGCTTTTCCTGCGGATCGCTGATGGCGTCAAGTACGTTTTTGTCGAGAAGCAGACGGCCCAAAGTCATCGGAATAAGTACCGAAGCCAATGAGTTGAAAGTTCCCGCCATGTTGATTCTAGAGTCTGCCGTGCCTGGATCACCAAGAGCGGAGATGTAAGGGTTAGCGGCCACTTGAAGTATGGCTACACTAGATCCTACGGTGAAAAGACCCAATAGGAAAAGGTAGAAAGAACTCTGCACTTCCGATCCCGCTTGCAACGCCGATTCGGCAACGAGTGAAGCCGTGAAGAATACAGCCAAACCAAGGGCCGTGCCCAAGAGGCCGATAATGAGGGCCATCTTGTGTCCCCACTTAGATATGGCCTTGGAACCCAAAGGCGAGCTGACCACAAAGCCTCCGAAGAAGGCGAATGTTACCAACGATCCCTGGAAACTTGAAAGGTTAAAAACTTTCTCAAGGTACGGTTGAAGGATACCGTTTACGTTAGTGATTCCTCCGAAAAGGAAGAACACGACGATCATGGCGATCAACGGTACTGTGTAATTCGGTTTTGTTTGCGGCGCATCAAGCACGTTGGTGCCCGCGTTTTCGTTCTTGCTCATAGTCCGAAAAAAACTTTTTTGGTGTTTACAAAAATTCCCTTTGTTCGAAAATTACCATTTCCCCGCAATTATCCTCGTGTTTCAGGGGATTTCTATTCCCGGTACCGTTTTTTTAAGCCTTAAGAGTCCTTTCCAGCGATTTTTTAGGCGTTTTTGGCGAGTCGGGACACGACTTGATTTCCAGGTAGTCCGATAACGGATCTATGCCCCTTCCCTAAGTCGGTTAACGTTTCAAATGTAATATCTTTTTTGATAAAGGGAAACATCGACACTAATTTATTTATATTAAGTTAATAAAGATCTTTAATTAAATATTTAGAATTATCAATTACGCTATAATATTTAATTAAACATAAATAATAATGATTAGCCTCTCTGTTCGCTTTAAATTTTAGTCAAATGACCAAATATGGAATACAATACCAATTTGGCGCAAAGGGTAAAGGAGAGTTAAGATTGGAAAAGTACCAAAACAAACATGGATACTTTGTATACTCAATATCAGAGAGGAGTCTAGCCATGGTTTTGTTGGCTTTAACATGGAAAAGTATTTGATTTTTTCCGAAAACTCTCCGAGATCACCGGATTTGGCCGTTTAATTCGGCTCGTCTTGCTATTTTAGCGGAAACCGGAAGGTTATCGGTATCAAATTTTTAATCTCACACAACTATGAAGTACAGAGCAGATTTTAGCCGTGTTTTCACGGCGGGTCTTTGCGCGGCGGTATTTTTGGTTTTCCAAGCTTGCGGACCTAAGAATGTTCCCGACCAGTATCGGGAAAAAGTAGAGGCCTCTCTTAATAAAGCGGGGGAAAACAGGGCTGAGTTGGAAAAAGCCCTTGAAATGGCTCCGGAAGGACAGAAGGAAGGTTTGGCTTTCCTAATCTCGTATATGCCTGAGAGGGATTTGAAGTCCTTGAGTTCGGATTATCTTTTGAAAAACCTGAAATGGGCGTACAAAGCCAAAAACGAATTTCCTTGGGCCAAAGCGATTCCGGATTCGGTATTCTATAACGACGTGTTGCCGTACGCTACCATGAACGAGCGCCGTGACGATTGGCGTGGCGATTTCTACAAGAAATTCTCGGCGGTGGTCCGTGACTGTAAGGATGTCCGTGCGGCGATCGATTCGGTGAACCGTAATATCAAAAATATTGTGGGCGTGAAATACTCTACGGCCCGTCCTAAGCCGGACCAAAGCCCGTACGAGTCTATGGACTGCGGGTTGGCCTCATGCTCGGGGCTGTCGGTGTTATTGACTGACGCTTTCCGCTCGGTGGGTATTCCTTCACGTATTGCGGGCACTCCACTTTGGACTACCAAAAAAGGTAATCACAACTGGAATGAGGTGTACGTAGATGGCAAGTGGCATTTTACCGAATATTACCCAAGCGGTACTTTGGACAGAGCTTGGTTCTTGGGTGATGCCGGTAAGGCTGATCCTTCAAAGGCGGTCCACTGGATTTACGCCTCTTCGTTCAAGCCGGCGCAGACACATTTCCCGTTGGTGTGGGACGAAGACATCAAGTATGTTCACGCTCAAAATGTAACGGACAGATACATTAACCTCTATCACGAAGCCAACAAGGAAAAAGCAGCCAACGCCAACAAAGTAACGGTAGGCGTTGTGATGTTTAAGACTGCCGGTTGCAGCATGGGCGACGACCGTGTGTCAACTCCGGTATCGGTTTACGAAGGCAAAAAGAAATTGGCCAGCGGAACCACCAGCGGTCCTACGGATGATATGAATAACCTGCTCGAATTCAGGTTGAAAAAGAAAACTAAATACACTTTCGAGTATAAAGACGGAAAAGGCTTGTTGGTTCGCCAAGACGTTGAAGTGGGAGAGAAGGGAAGCCAAGTGCGCTTGTATCTCAATCGCTAAGAGCTTTTTGACAAATATAATATAAAGCGAAAGGGCGTCATTTGACGCCCTTTCTTTGTTTGCACTTTAGGAATACGCATAACAGATTATTTCATCATGAACCTGGAATAAGATCCCAAATCCAATTTCTGAAATTAAAAGACCCATTTTTCCGTTTCACGATTTCCTAGGTACATCGGTGTGAGTAGTAAGTTTTTTTGATTCTTCGGTTCAGGTCTAAGTAAGAAATATATTGGCATAAGCCAGAGGGCTACTTTTGAGCGGTATCTTTTATTTCTATCAGTTGTAACCAAGCATATAACTGATCAGCGATTTGCCTTTGGCCCACATGCTGGTTCCGTATTTTCTGCCTTCATATTGTTCCCAAACCCATTGCGAACCTTCTTCCAGTTCCCTAACGCTCATGTTTTTAGGTTCGAATACCACATTCGCCCCGTCGTATAATGACCAGTCGCGGGTCAGGATTCTGTTTTCCCTTTCCAGCTTCGCGTAAGTCCTTGATCCCGGGAAAGGAATCACAATCGTCGGGAAGCAATTGCTGAGTTCCAGGTCTTTGATATATTCCCAACTGTCTTCGAAAATATCTGTGGTATGTTCATCAAAACCGAAAAGAATGTTCGACTCCACGTCAATTCCGCGGTCTTTAAGCCTTTTGATATACTGGTTTGTCTTGCTCACGTCAAGAAAACCTTTGCCAACCTTTTTCAAAGCCTCTTTTGAAGGAGTCTCTATGCCTGCCAACATATAGTTGAGACCGCTTTCGGCGGCGAGGTCCAGAAGTTCCTCGTCTTCGGCTATGGTAAGATCAGCCTCTGTAGACCATTCTATTTTCAGTGGTTTGATCGCTGTCAGTAACTCTCGGGCATATTCCTTATCGGCGAAGAGGCTGTCGGAGTGGAGCTCGATCCAGTTTGACGGCGCTCTGCGGATTTCATCAACTACGTCTTTAACTGGACGGTGCCTGATCTTTCCGGAAAATTCATGAACAAGGCAAAACGCGCATTTGTACTTGCAACCGCGCGAAACGAGTACCGACCATACCCAATTGTATTTCGATGCGTCGATTATGTGTTTCGGATAATGGTTCAGCCCTTTGAGGTCCAGCGCTTCCGTTCTTTCGTAAAAAGGCTTAAGCGAATTGTTCTCGGCGTCTTTGAGTATTTGCTCCCAAATCCCTTCCGATTCCCCAATTATTACCGCGTCGGCGTGTTCTTTGGCCTCGTCTTTCATAAAGGTAGCGTGAAGACCGCCGAGAATTATGGCTTTGCCTTTTTTGCGGAACTTGTCTGCGATTTCGTAAGCTCGAATAGCGTCGGGAGTCGAGAAAAATATGGCTACGATGTCGGCGTCGGAGCGGAAGTCGACTTTCATGCCTGAGGTCTCGTCTACCATCTCCAGTTCTACATACGAAGGTGTACAGGCCGCTGTGGAAAATATATTTTGGGATGGGGACCCCATGTATTTCTTATAGTCTTTGAAAGGGCTTGGAGCGCACGCTTTTATCAATAAAGCTTTCATAGGACTGGGTTTTAGTGAGAAACGATGATCCCCGCCGGAATCATATGACAAAGCTAGGGGAATGCGTTTTCGGAAGCTTTGACCCAGATCAAAAAAGGTAGCTGTTTGGATATCTTTTGGGAAAAATGCTAAAGCTAGTAAGACGAAAAAGAACCAATCGGGATGATGAATCGAAACCGATTGGCTCTTTTGTGATAAATAGAGTTTGCGGAGAATAAATCGGCTCGGATTACTGTCTGACAGCGTTTTTCCTCCATCGAACAATAGCCGAAGCGAGCTCATATTTACGGACAATCGCTCGTTGTCCGTTTTGGCCGATGGTCTTGTTAAATCCTTGGTCTTCGATTTCCTTGATCAGACTCTCGGTGAGCGTCCCGATTTCGGTATTGGATACAGGTTTTCTGGCAAGATTCATCATCAAGTCGCCGATAAGCGAGGCTTGGCCTTCTTCCACCAATTGCTCCATAGCCCGAATATCTATGGCTTCCCTATTGAGGCTGATCTCGTCAAGTCCTCGGGTTTTCATTTTGGCTCTCCCGCCCAATTCTTTCCGGAATATTGAGATGTCGATGGCTCGTGGTTTTGTGCCGAATGATTCAGAAATACTTTTCAGATGACTTCCGCCGAGAGAATTGGCTAGCTCTTTTGCGCGTTCGCTAACATCCAACACCTTGTATTCGTCGAGCATCAGAACGTGGTCGGCTACGGCGAAATAATCGCCCAGACCGCCGATAACGAGCACGGATGAAATGCCGGAATGCTCCCACATAGCCCGGACTCTCTCTATGTAGGCCGTAATTGGTTCTTTCTCTTTGGCGATCAGGCTCTGCACAATGTGGTCGCGAACCATAAAGTTTCCTGCCGAAGTGTCTTCGTCGATGAGCAAGGCCTTTGCTCCGCATTCGATGGCTTCGATGATATTGGCGGCTTGGGAAGTTGATCCGCTGGCATTTTCGGTGGAAAACGCGCTGGTGTCTTTCCCCTGCGGAAGGTTATTGATAAAAGGGGAGATGTCTAGATTTCCGATAAATCGCCCGTCCTCGGCCCGGACTTTTACGCTGTCTTCGTCCGTAATGCAGAGCTCTCTTCCGTCGCCGGGAATATGGTTATAAACACCTCTTTCAAGTGCGTTGAGAAGTGTTGATTTTCCGTGAAATCCTCCGCCCGTGATTACGGTGATTCCTTTCGGGAGCCCCATTCCGGTATACGTTTTACCGTCTATTTCCAGCGACGTTTCCAAAGATTTTGGTGATACGAACGTTTCGCAACCTTCCATCGGCCTGTCGTCTACTGATGAGCGCCGGGCCAGTTTGCTTCCGTTTGCTATAAAAGCCAGCAGGTTTCTTTCCCTAAGCTCTTGGCGAATTTTGTCGGCGGTTTCGTTTGTGCGTACTGCTTCCAACGCGTGCCGGAATTCCCTGTCGGTTTCTATCCGTAAAGCGTCAATCATATCCGGAATTTCTTCGCAGAACATTTCGGAGGCTTCTCGCCCTAACACCCGTCGTCCGGCAGCGGGAAGGCCTACATAAAACAGGAAGCGTAATTGTCCGTCGGTTATTTCCACGGCGCTTCTTCTCAACACTTCCTGCCCGACGCGGTATACTTCCACACGTCCGCTTTTTCCGCTTCCCCGGCGTTTGCCGGTTTGGGCCACGGCTTTGAGCGCTTTCCTATGGACAAAGTCTGCCAATCCGACTTTTCTGGATTCGTTTTCGTACAGTTCGTCGTCGTAGCCGAATTCGTATAAATCGAATGTCACGCCGATTAGGGATGGCCCGGCGAAGGGGTCGCCCTGCACGCGGAGTACTTCCAAGTCAAATCCGCCGAAGTCGTATCGTCCTTTTATGTCTTGGTACGCTTTGTAGCCGCGTCCGTCTATTCTCCTTAGAATCGATTTCAGTCTGTCCATTTCTATGCTTTATCCCTACTAAAAAGTTTAGGGTTTTGGTCGTAATCATGATCAAGAGCAAGATCGCACTCTTTTGTAAAAGAATAAAACAGATTATTGGCGCTATACGTATTCATATATATAATTTTTCTTATAACTTGTCTTGTCTATAATTAAGATAAAGTGTGGAGATAAACATGATGAATCGCTTGAGTTGTTTTATTTTTTTGTTGTGTAATCTTTTTTTTATACTCGGCGAGCCGGTTGGTTCGATGGCTCAAGCGAGTGAAGGCGATAAAGTCAGGGAACTCTTCCGTAGAGTCAACACTCCCGGGGAGGAGCAACAAGCCTTATCGGAACTGTTTCAACTTTTGGAAAATACGAAAGACGACGAGATCAAAACACGCGTTTCCATCACGATAGGACAACATATGAACTCGAAGGCCAAGGTAGATTCGGCGCTACTTTTTGGCTGGAAATCGGTGGAACTGATAGGAAACCGGACAGACACTTTGAGCCTAAAGCGTCTGTCTAGGGCATATAATATTCTTGCGATAGCGAATAATATCAAAGGCCTGTGGGATGAAAGCGTAAAGTGGCATTTCAAATCTTCCGAAACCGCCGTTAAGGTTGGCGATAGCCTGATGTATTACATGAGCGCCCACGGAGTTGCGAATATTTATCGTCACCAAGGTAAATACCAAGAGTCGTTGGAGCTGTTCAAGGAGTGCCTTTCCCAAAAAGATAATCTCAGGATGCTTTACGCAAGCCATATCAATATGGGGATTATTTACACCGATTTGGAGCGTTATGAAGACGCGAATCGGCATACCGAAAAGGCGTTGGCTCTCTGTGTGGAATCGGGCGATATCAAAGGTCAAATTATCTGCGGAACAAACCTTGGAATGAACAGCACGTTTCTCGGAAAGCATCGCGAAGCTTTGGTTCTGTTGGACGACGCCATAACCTTGGCCAAGAATCACGAGTACCAGCGTCTGAAACTGAATGCCCAAATCTATAAATCCAAAACCCTTCAGGCTTTGGGCTGGAACCTGTCGGCTCATGCCACTCTTATGCAGGTGAGGGAGGGAATGTCGGGCTATAATTACCTGAATATGGAGGAAGAGGTTTTCGCTCGCCTAAAGGATGTCGCTTTGGCGATGGGCAATTACAAAGCGGCGTACGATTACCTTTCCGAATCAAACCGGGTTTCTGATTCTATCCAAGCCCTTCAGGCGAATAAAAAGCTCAAGGAATATGAGGTGAAATATGAGACGCTGAAGAAGGAAAAAAAGATAGAGGCCTTAAATGCCGAACAAAGCCGAAAAGAACTTGAGATTAGAAAACAGAAAGAGAGCAAGCGACATATGCTGTTTTTTTTCATTATTATTTTGGTGCCGGTGGTGGGGCTGTTGGTTGTTTATTATCAAAAATTAAGAACCCAAAGTTTACTCGCAAAACAGCAAGAGGAAATCAGTAGGCATGAGATAGCGACTTTGTTGAAAGATCAGGAAATCAAACTCGGGAAAGCTTCAATAGACGGACAGATTTCCGAAAGAAAACGCTTGGCCAGGGAACTGCACGATACAATTGGTGGAAACTTGGCTGCGATAAAGATGCGGTGCGCTAGAGAGGCTGACAAAAACGGTTTTCCTTCCGAAATAGTGGATCAGATAGATGATACCTATCAAATGGCCCGAACACTTTCCCATTCCCTAATTCCCAAAAACTTAAGCGCGACGGCGTTTACGTCTCTGCTACGGGAATCGTTGGAGGCGTTTCGGACCGATACGCTTTCGGAGATCGAACTGTCTGCGTATCCAGAAGGCGAGATAAACACGCTGGAACAGAATCTTCAGGTTGAGATATTTACGATCGTTAGGGAACTTGTAAACAATACATCCAAACACGCCGAAGCCGGTAGGATTGAGCTTAGCCTTACTTTAGTGGAAAATAGTCTGAATCTTTTGTTCGAGGACGACGGAAAGGGCTTTGATCTTTCAAAATCAAACGAAGGAATCGGTCTCCAAAATATGCGGAAGAGAGTCGAAAACCTGTCGGGTTCTTTTATGATCGATTCCCATCCCGAGCGTGGAACTTTGGTGAATATCGAGATTCCTTTGTCGAAAGATATTTCAGAAGAAGAAAATAAAGCCGAGGTAAAGATCGGATAAGAGCGGAGCCATTTCGGAAAGAATGATAGTAAGGAGAGAATGGTTATTGGCTCCAATAAAAAAATCAAAATCGAGGATCAGATAATCCCCAAATATGATGTCTGAAAAAGTGAAAATAGTGATAGCTGACGATCACAAGATGTTTCTTGACGGGTTGGTTAGCATGTTGGAAAAAGATTTCGAGATTGAACACACGGCCAAGAACGGGCAAAATGCGCTCAGTTACTTGAGGGCGAACCCGGAAATCAACGTTGACGTGCTGATTTCCGACATTACCATGCCTGAGCTGGACGGTATGGCTTTGAATAAAGTCGTAAAGAAAGAATTTCCGGAGACAAGAACGCTGATGGTAAGCATGCACCGGGATCCGGACATGATAAAAGGGCTGATTGAGGACGGAGTGGACGGGTTTGTTCCCAAAAACGCTGAAAAGGCAGAGTTGCTCAGGGCCGTAAAAAGCATTATGGGTGGTGAGAAGTATTTTTCCAGAGAAGTGCAGGAAGCGTATATGAAGAGCGTCTTCGATGCGCGTAACAGCCCAGAAGTGTCGCTGACCAAACGCGAAGAGGAAGTTCTGGCTTTGATTGCTCAAGAATATACAACACAGGAAATCGCCGACAAACTGTTTTTGAGCAAACATACAATCGAGAGCTATCGAAAGAATCTAATAGCCAAACTTGAAGTCAGGAACTTGGCGGGATTAACGAAAGTGGCGATTAAGAGAGGCCTTGTAAAAATGTAACTCCTTAGGAAATCAGGCATACACCCTGAAAACAGGGGGTGTGCTTTCACTGTTACGGGCCTTTTTCCCGGATGATTTTTTCAGAAATTTCGAAAGATAATTTCAAGGCGGAATATATGGGTTTGTAAGTATGGATTTGAAATGTTAAAAACATCAAATCATAAATATTTATATGGTTTGTTGTCTTTTCTTCGAGAAAAATTAATACTCTTACAAACTCATGTCTTGATATTTTACTATTTACTTTAAGTGCTTAATGAAGTAAACAGAATCTTTTGCTGTAGAATTTCATCTCAAAGATATATGGTGTGGGGCTTCATGCTCGTTTTGTCGGGCATCTATTCGTTGTTTTATTCTTTTGTTGCGTCAATCCCCGATTCCAAAGTCATTTTGGCGAGAATATCGGTATCACATCGTATTGCTGGCGGGGTAATATTCATGTTTGGTTTTTTGGCCTTTAGTGGTTTGGTATTAGGTGAACCCGAATCAGACAAAACCTATTTTTACATCTTATCCAGCTCTATTAGCCTTTCTGTTTTAGGTTTTCTTACTTGTCTTTTTCCTCATGGGTTTATGGTCAAAGGGACTCATAGAGCTCATCGCATTTATTTAATCGCAGGAGTTTTTTCTATATTTTTGGGGGCTCTGACTATTTTTTCGGATTATACCGCCTAAGCATTCAATCTCTAGAAAAAATTACCAGAAAATAGCATACTTATGTTTATATCGATTTAGCGATAGTGTGTATTGATCTTTTTAAATCAATGGTTGATTGATATTCTCTTAATTATAAGTCCCTATAGAAAACCTTTATTATAAAAATTTGCTTAGTTTTTAACTATCGATAGTAAAACTATCTATATTGTAAGAAAAACACCCAAGCATGCAACATTTGCTTTCAAAGATCAGTATACATGTAAACGAGAGTGTCCATCTCAAAAATCCCGAATCGAGTGATCTGGGTAAGAAAATATTACGTGGGTCTATCGAGTTGATTGACGAGATGGGATTTGAGAGTTTTACTTTCCGTAAACTGGCTAAGGCCATTGGGTCTACGGAAGCGTCTGTATACCGATACTTCGAAAGTAAGCATAAACTGTTGCTGTATTTGACCTCATGGTATTGGGGGTGGATGGAATATCGTTTGGCATTCGGCTTGGCTAATGTTGAATCTCCTGAGGAGAAATTGCTCAGAGCTTTAGATTTACTGACAGAGTCGGCAACTGCTACGGATTGTTTTCCTCATATTGACGAATCCAAATTGCACAGAATCGTGGTCGCCGAGTCGGCCAAGGCTTATCTGACCAAGGCAGTGGATCATGAAAATAGTGAAGGTGCTTTTGCGGGATATAAAAGTTTCGTGAGTAGAGTGAGTGATATCGTTCTTGAAATAAACGTTGGATATAAGTACCCGCATATGCTTGTGTCAACAGTAATTGAAGGAGCCCACCACCAACGTTATTTTATGGAACATTTGCCAAGACTTACCGATATGGTGGAAGGCGAAGATTCTGTAAGAATGTTTTATAGAAAAATGGTCTTTTCGGCTATTCGAAAAGAAGAAAAATAGAAAGTATAATACAGCCGAATAACGCAGTAATGACAAATCGAAAACCGAAAATAGAGAAGAGTGATGACCGCCGGATTTACCGGACGGTGATGCCTTTCGTATTCGTTTTGATTTTTATTTCGGCGGCTGTATGCGAGCGTTACAATGATTACCTCTTCGGTTCCGACAATATCGAACTCAGCCAAAAGTGCGAAAAGGAAAACGCGGAAAAAGACAATAAGAAGGGGAAAGAGAAAGATGAATTTTTATACAGGCAGGGTCAGGGCGCTTTGACAGACGAGGAAAATCCTTCTAAAAAACAGGCTGGCAAAGATCCGCTTTTTCGCTTGTCCGACCATTTTATGGATATAAGCACCCCGCCTCCGGAGTGTTGATTTTTCAGTATTAGCCTATCTCAAAACTAACCGTATTTCTGTATCCATTCATGGTGCGGATATCCTCTATGTGCTTAATTGTAAGGGGTATATATCGGTAAAACATTCACCTTGAGACAAACATTCTGCCCTGAAATTCCGTCAGGAGGAGTAAGAGTCATGTCAGTTCAGCGTAAGTATTGGAGCGCAATAAGGACTTTATGCATTGTAAAGCAGCCTTTGGTTTAGCGGATCAGTTCTGAGTTGAGTTTGGTTATGTTGTTGGTCTCACCACTCGTATAGCGAGTAAAACATTAAACAAATGGATTCTCAAGATAAACAAGGTTTCTTTGCTAACCTTCGTTACGATGCACCCTCAAGTATAGTGGTGTTCCTCGTGGCTATGCCCCTATGTTTGGGTATCGCCTTAGCGTCTGGCGCTCCTTTATTTTCAGGTATTATCGCCGGTATTGTAGGTGGTATAGTAGTAGGGTCGCTTAGTGGCTCAGCATTGGGTGTTAGTGGTCCTGCGGCGGGTCTTGCCGTAATCATTGTTTCTGCAATCAATGATCTGGGTTCATTCGAGGCGTTATTGCTCGCAGTCGTATTCTCAGGTATTATTCAGATTGCGTTGGGATTTCTTAGGGCCGGCGTTATCGGTTATTACTTCCCTACGGCGGTTATTAGAGGCATGCTTTCGGGTATTGGTGTTTTCATCATCCTCAAGCAAATTCCACACGCTTTCGGTTATGATAGGGATCCGGTGGGAGACTTTAGCTTCCTTCAGGTAGACGGTGAAAATACGATCAGCGGAATTCTGAATATGCTGAATTTCATCAGCCCGGGGGCTTTGATTATCGCGGCGATATCTATGGCTATCCTCATTTTATGGGAGAAGCCTTTTATTAGTCGTCTTGGCTTCACCAAAATTATTAAAGGACCATTGGTAGCTGTTTTGGCAGGTATCGGTTTGAATGTCTATTTCGCTGATATGCCAGAGTTTGCCCTTAAGCAAGACCAACTTGTGGCCCTTCCGATAGCTGGTTCGTTTGGTGGTTTTATGGACCTTTTGACGAAACCGGATTTTAGCCAGATAACAAACCCGCAGATTTATATCGTAGCGCTTACCATAGCTGTGGTAGGTAGTATCGAAACCTTGTTGTCGGTAGAGGCGGCGGATAAACTTGATCCTCAGAAAAGAGTGACCCCAACAAACAGAGAGTTGAAAGCTCAAGGTGTTGGTAACTTAATTTCAGGCCTTTTGGGAGGTTTGCCTGTTACGCAGGTTATCGTTCGTAGTTCGGTGAACGTTCAGACTGGCGGCCGTACCAAAGCTTCTGCGATCATGCACGGTGTATTGCTTTTCGTATGCGCCTTGTCTATTCCTAAATTGCTGAACCTGATTCCTTTCTCCAGTTTGGCATCTATCCTTATTGTGGTAGGTTTTAAACTCGCCAAGCCGGCCTTGTTTAAGGAAATGTACTCTAGAGGATTCTCCCAATTTGTGCCTTTTGTAGTGACTATTCTCGGTATCGTATTTATCGATCTGCTGATGGGTATTGCGCTCGGTATGATCGTGGCGATTTTCCATATCCTTTGGAACAACTACAAAACTCCTTACTTCTTCGAGGCGAAAGACTATCGTCCGGGTGAGCCTATTCGTATCCGTTTGGCGGAAGACGTAAGCTTCCTGAACAAAGCGGGCGTACTCCGTACACTGAAGCATATTCCTGACCATTCGACTGTGATTATCGACGCTTCAAATACTCGTAGCGTTCATATCGATGTGTTAGAAATTATCGATGATTATAAGGCCAATGCCGAAACAAAAGGCATTGAACTAATCCTTGAAGGCTTTGACAAACTGGGCACTTATGATGATCCGGTTAAGCAAGTCAGTAAAGTCGTAGGCTCTGACAGTAAAAACAAAGTTGCCTAAGACATCTTTTCAAAAAACAGTTTGGAAGCTTCCAAAAGACCGAGGTGTAAAATTGGTCTGGGGGCTTCTACTGACCAGTATTTTGAAGACTATCCTTTTTAACTGAAATTTTTACAACCAAATAAAGAAATTACCATGATTACCAAACAAGATATCCAGGACATTCAGAAGAAGTGGGGCGAAGCTATCGTGAAAATCGGTACGCTTAAAGAAGACAGAAGCGCCTGTGAAGAGGTAACTTCTGGACTGATCACGTCGCTTTACGCTTTCGAGGATGGACATATTTTGTTCAAGCCGACAAAAGCCGCCGCTGAGCAGTTCCGTCCAGACCACAAGGCTGCATTGTCGTACTTCATCGGTGGCGACAGCGACTTTCCGGAAGACGGAGGGTTTGCGCTTCAGCCTTGGACAAAGGTTCGTTTTGAGAACGCTCATATTTTGTTGGACACGAACCGCGCTACGGCAATGGGGAACTATTTCTTCACTGGCGAAGACGGATCGGAGACTAAGGTGGAATACACTTTTGGATACAAGAAAAACGATGCTGGCGAACTCAAAATCGAGTTG